>CAZMMM010000149.1:978-5599 GCA_964567385.1 uncultured Comamonas sp. | reverse complement strand
GCCGGTGATGAAGACGGCCACCACCAGCATCAGCCCAATCACCATGAACAGCGGCAAGCCGCTTTGTGTGCCAATGGCTGAGAGGGTGACCAGGCCGACATAGCCGCCCAGCATGTACAGCTCACCGTGGGCAAAGTTAATCATGCCGATGATGCCGTACACCATGGTGTAGCCAATGGCAATCAGGGCGTAAATAGCGCCCAGGGAAAGGCCGTTGAAGAGCTGTTGCAGCAACTGGGGGAAGAAGTCGTTCATGTTCTGCCTGCGTAAAAAAGCCCACAGCCCTTGGTTGCCAGGAGCTGCGGGCTAGGGGGGAGGGTTGACAATCTACGCCAGAGGCTTATTTCTCAGCAGCGGTTTTGCTGCCGTCCTTATGCCAAGAGTACACGGGGAAGTTGAAGGACTTCAAATCGCCCTGTGCATCCCAGGCCACTTCGCCTGTAGGCATTTTGAAGCTAGTTTTGTGCAGGTAGTCGGCCACTTTCTCAGGGTCATCACCCACGGCCTGAATGCTCTGGGCAATGGCTTGGGTGGCGGTGTAAGCGCCCATCTGGAAAGCGCCAGAAGGGTCACGGCCTTTGTCCTTAAAGGCTTTGACCAAATCCGCATTGGCGGGGTCTGCCGAAGGGTCAGCGGGCAGGGTGACCAACATGCCTTCCACCGCATCACCGGCGATGGCGTTGATTTCTGGGTTGCCCACGCCTTCTGGCCCCATCATGCGGATTTTCAGACCCTGCTCTGCCGCCTGGCGCAGCAGCAAGCCCATTTCGGGGTGGTAGCCGCCGTAATAGACGAAATCGGAACCGCTGCTTTTGAGCTTGGTAATCACGGCGGAGTAGTCGCTATCGCCAGCGTTAATGCCCTCGAACATGCTGACTTCTACCTTGGCTTTTTGCAGCTCGTCGCGCACCGAGGCGGCAATGCCCTGGCCGTAGGACTGCTTGTCGTGCAGCACGGCTACTTTGCTGGGCTTGGCTTTTTCGATGATGAACTTGGCGGCTGAGGGGCCTTGTTGGTCGTCACGGCCAATGGTGCGGAAGATAAAGTGAAAGTCCTTGCCTTCAGTCAGCGCGGGTGAGGTGGCGGAAGGGGTGACGACCACCACGCCTTCGTTGTTGTAGATAGGAGCCGCTGCAATGGCCGCGCCAGAGCACACGGGGCCAACCACATAGCCGATTTTGTCGTTGACCACACGGTTAGCGGCCACTGGGCCTTGCTTGGGTTCGCAAGCATCATCCACCACGGTGGCTTCTAGCTGTTTGCCCGCCACGCCGCCAGCGGCGTTGATTTGCTCAATGGCGGTGGCCACGCCTTCTTTGACCATATCGCCGTACTGGGTCAGCGGGCCGGTGGCGGGGATGACCATGGCGATTTTGATGGTGTCAGCCGCGTGGGCTGCGCCTAGCAGGCTGGCACCGGCCAAGCCTAGGGTGGCAATCAGGGTGCGCAGACGAAAGGTGGTTTGCATAGCTTGTGTCCTTTTCAAGATCAGCGGCCTTGCGGCCAGCCAGTGGGGGTTGAATGAAGAAGGCTGCTTCTTGTCTAGGTGTCAGGCGGTGTTTGCCAGAGGCCTAGCGAGGCAGTGCGCTCCTGAGCGGCAAATATCGCAGAAATTAACGCTTGCAAAGGCAAAAAACCATAAATTCCTACTTTATCCAGCTGTGGAAATAAAAAAATCAAGCTTAAACAATGACTTGCCATGCATTGGCTGGGGTTTTTCCTAGGGGCTGCAGGCACGCCGCCTTGCTTCTCAAAAGGGCGCTGGGTTTTCAAAATGCAAGTTTTGTTGGGTCACGGGGTGTACCAGGCCCAGTGCACAGGCATGCAGGCATAGGCGCGGGGCCAGGGCTTGAACAGGGGGCGGGGCGTACAGCGCGTCGCCTAGCAGGGGCAGGCCGATATGGGCCAGGTGCAGGCGCAATTGGTGGCTGCGGCCGGTAATTGGCTCTAGCCACAGGCGCAGGCTGTGTACTGGCACTGGCCCTTGCTCAGGTGCAAGGCGGTAGCGGGTGTGGCTGGGCTTGCCCTGGATGGGGTCTACCATTTGCAGGGGGCGGCGCTCCCAGTCGCAGCGAAGGGGGGCGTGGATGTTGTGCCAAGTTTCATCGTGCATGGCATGCGGCCATGCCCCATAGGCCAAGGCGGTGTAGCGTTTGTGTACTTGGCGCTGGGCAAAGGCCTGGCTTAACTGGGCTTGCACCGCTTTGCTACGCGCCATCAGCATCAGGCCGGAGGTGGCCATGTCTAGCCTGTGGACGATGAGCGCATCAGGCCAATGCGCCTGGGCGCGGTGGCTCAGGCAGTCTTGCTTGTCCGGCCCACGGCCCGGCACACTGAGTAGGCCGCTGGGTTTGTTCAGTACCAGCAGGTGCTCGTCGGCGTGCAGGCAGTCCAGCCCAGGAGGGGGGTGATAGTCGGGACTCAAGGGGCTTGCCATGCAGCAGGAGGCGGTTGCAGCAGCTGGTCCACGATGGCACACAGCTCACTGACATCGTTAGGCTTGTGAATCAAGGCCAGAGCGCCAGCGGTGAGGGCCTGCTCACTAATATCGCTGGTGACGTAGCCTGAAGCCAGTGCAATCGGCAGTTCTGGGCGTATGCGCTTGACGGCTTTGACCAAATCCAGCCCGCTGTAGCCGGGCATGTTGTAGTCGGTCACGACCAAATCAAAGCCCTGGGGGTTATCTGCCAGCGCCTGCACGGCGGTATGCGGGTCTTCAAAGCCTGTGACTTGGTAGCCACGGCGGCGCAGCAGGCGCAGCACTAAAGAGACTAGGGCCACATCATCGTCCACATACATGATGTGTTGCTGTGCTTGGGGGGCAGTGTGCAGGGCCACGGGCATGCTGTTGGCCAAGTCCAGCGCAGGCGTGGGGATAGCGGGGCTGGGTGCAAGGGCATCTGGCCGTATGCGTGGCAGGCGCGGGGCCGCCAAAATTGCTGCTGCGCTAGAGGGAAGCAGTGGAAAGTACAGGGTAAAGCAAGTGCCCAGGCCGGGTTGGCTGTTGACCTCTACCGCGCCTTCGTGGGTGCGCATCAGGCCCGTACCTTGGCCTACGGGCTTGGTGGTGTAGAAGGGTTCAAACACCCGTTCGAGGGTGATAGCGTCGATGCCGGGGCCGTTGTCTTGCACGCTCAGGGCGATGTAGTCTTGGCCGGGAATGAGGTCAAAGCGCTCTACCAGCGGCAGGTCAGCGCGGCGCAGGGTGGCCTCAATGCGTACCAGGCCACGCTGCTGGCCCAGGGCGTGAATGGCGTTTTTGGTCAGGTTGAACAGGGCTTGCTCTACCTGAGTGGGGTCGGCCAGCATGGGCGGCAGCTGGGGCTGGGCTTGAAACTGCAGCTCGATATTGGGTGGCAGGCCTACGCGCAGCAGGCGCTCGGCATCGTGCAAGGCTTGCTCGGCATGCACGGCGCGCCGCGCGGGTGGCTCGTTGCGGCTGAAGGTGAGGATTTGCCGCACCAGGTCACGGGCGCGGCGGCCGGCTTTTTCAATCTCCACCAGGCTTTCTAGTAGATGGGGGTGGTGCAGGCCATCGGCCTTGGCCAGCTCCACATTGCCCAGAATTGCGCCCACGATGTTGTTGAAGTCATGGGCAATACCGCCAGCCATCGTGCCCAGGGCCTGCATTTTGTGGGATTCGCGCAGCTGGGCCTCCAGGGCGCTGCGCTGGGCCTCGGTGCGTTTGCGGCTGGTCAGGTCGCGGGCAAAGACGGTGATGTGCTGGCCCTGTGCGCTTTGGTGTTCATAGGCGACGCTGACCTCCACCTGCACTTTATGGCCAGTGGCGGTGATGGCCGTCATCTCGCCCAGCAGGGCTTGGGTGGTGACAGCCGCTAGAGGCAAGGCAGTGAGTATGTCTGGGAAAAAATGCTCTATCTGGCTGCCCAAGGCCTCTTCAGGGGTGCAGGCAAACAGGGTGGCAGCGGTGGGGTTGAAGACGGTAATGCGCAGCTGCTGGTCCACGCTGATGATGGCATCCATGGAGGCGTTGATGACCGCCTCCAGCCGCTGCTGGCTGGCGCGTAGCTGGTGGTTGCGTTCTTGCAGGGCGCGGCGCTCGGCCAGCAGGGGGCCTTGGTCCACGATGGCGCACATAAACTGGGCGGTGGCGGGGCTGTCTTGTTGCGGGATTGCTATGCAGGCAATGTGCAGGTCGCCCTGCATGTGGCTGGCATCGCCCAGGGTGAAAAGGACCTCATGCGCCTCGCTGCGGCCACGGTTGCGGGCTTGCTCAAAGGCTTGCATCACGCGCTGGCTGTCGCTCTGTGAGACAAAGGGCATGAAAGAGGCTAGCAGCCGCTCACTGCCTGGGCGCTGAAAGGCTTTGAGGGCCAGAGCGTTGGCCTGAATCACCATGTCGTGCGCCTCGTCCAGAACCAGGAGGGGCAGGGGCATGCTGGCAAACAGGGCCTCAAAGCGCTCAGAGGCGCTTTCTGCCACGGCCTGGCTGTAGTTGAGAACTTGGTTCTGTACCTCTAGCTCGGCTTGGTAATTACGCAGCTCGGCAATCAGGGCGGCCAGGGCATCATCAGTGCTGCTAGTGCCCGCTTGCATGGCGGGAAGCTGCTCCAGCCCATGCAAGTCTTCCAGGGGGGGAAGTGGCTCTAGCGGGGGGGCT
>CAZMMM010000149.1:552-968 GCA_964567385.1 uncultured Comamonas sp. | reverse complement strand
CCTGCTTTTTGTGGCGGCGGCAGGAGCAGGCTTGTCCTCGCGTTGGATGAGAAAGGATAGGTCAGGTTGGCTCATGGGGGCTTAAAAGCTCTCCCAGTCGTCGCTGGCATCGTGGCTGCTGTGCGGTGTTTTGCGAGGGCTGGGTTTGGCTGGGGCAGTGAGGGCCTCTACGCGCTTGGTTGCGGGTGTCGGGTTTTTGGCGGTAGCTGCTAAAGGGGCAACGGGGGCTGCAATAGGTGCTGTGGCTGCTTTGGCGGGTTTGGGCTGCGCTTGTGGTTTGGCAGGCATGGCCGCTGCTGTGGGGGCAATGGCTTGGTGGCTAGCGCCTTGCAGCTGAAATACCGATACGGCCTGGAGTAGTTCACGCGCCTGGTGGCTCAGGCTGCTGGCCGCAGCGGACATTTGCTCGACCAGGG
>CAZMMM010000149.1:0-542 GCA_964567385.1 uncultured Comamonas sp. | reverse complement strand
GCTGGGTGACTTGATCCATTTGGGTGATGGCCTCACCCACTTGACTGACGCCAGCGCTTTGCTCCTGGCTGGCAGAGCTGATTTCGCCCACGATGTCGGTGACGCGCTGGATGGACTGCACCACCTCGGTCATGGTCTGGCCGGCTTTATCGACCAAGGCTGTGCCGCTTTCTACGCGCTGCACACTGGCGTCAATCAGGCCTTTGATTTCACGTGCTGCATCAGCGCTGCGCTGGGCCAGGGCGCGTACTTCAGAGGCGACAACGGCAAAGCCGCGCCCTTGCTCGCCTGCGCGGGCGGCTTCAACGGCGGCGTTTAGCGCCAGGATGTTGGTTTGGAAGGCGATGGAGTCAATCACGCCAATGATGTCGGCAATGCGGGAGGAGCTGTCGTTGATTTCGCGCATCGTGCGCACCACGTCAGCAACGACTTGCCCGCCTTGGCTGGCTACGGTAGAGGCGCTTTGCGCCAGCTGGTTGGCCTGGCGGGCGTTGTCGGCGTTTTGGCGCACGGTGGAGCCTAGTTGCTCCATGGAGGCAGCG
>CAZMMM010000148.1:0-5651 GCA_964567385.1 uncultured Comamonas sp. | reverse complement strand
TGGCCCATGAGGGCATGACCATGATGTGCGTGACCCACGAAATGGGCTTTGCCAAGAAGGTGGCCAGCCGCGTCATCTTCATGGACGTAGGCGGCAAGATTTTGGAAGACTGCACCCGCGATGAGTTCTTCGGCAACCCCGATGCCCGCCAGCCCCGCACCAAGGAATTCCTGGGCAAAATTTTGCAGCAGTGATAGGGGTGGGCCAGGGGCAGGAGGGTGGCTCCAGCCCGTAATCAGGCATACGCAAAGGGGGTGGATAATAGCCTGATGACCCAATCCACCCTGACCCTTATCCGCCCCGATGACTGGCATCTGCATGTGCGCGACAACGCCGCCATGCAGGCTGTTGTGCCCCACACCGCCGCGCAGTTTGCACGCGCCGTCATCATGCCCAATCTGCAACCGCCGGTAACCACTACCGAGCTGGCACTGGCCTATCAGGCACGTATTGCAGCCGCCGTGCCCGCAGGCATGCAGTTCCAGCCGCTGATGACGCTGTACCTGACCGACAACACCGCCCCCGAAGAAATGGCCCGCGCCAAGGCTGCTGGCATTGTGGCCTGCAAGCTCTACCCGGCAGGTGCAACCACCAACAGCGCCCAGGGCGTGACCAGCCTGCGCAATATCTATCCGGTGCTGGAAGCCATGCAGCGCGAAGGCTTGCTGCTGCTAGTGCATGGTGAAGTCACCAGCAGCGACATCGACCTGTTTGACCGCGAGGCGGCCTTTATCGACCAGCAGCTCATTCCTTTGCGCCGCGATTTCCCGCAGCTCAAAATCGTTTTTGAGCACATCACCACCCGCGATGCTGCGCAATACGTGCGTGATGCCGACCAATACGTGGCCGCCACCATCACCCCGCAGCACCTGCTGTACAACCGTAACGCCATTTTCACCGGCGGCATCCGCCCGCATTACTACTGCCTGCCCGTCCTCAAACGTGAAGAGCACCGCCAGGCATTGGTGCAGGCGGCCACCAGCGGCGGCAGCAAATACTTTTTGGGCACAGACAGCGCACCCCACGCCGCCCACCTGAAAGAGCATGCCAGCGGCTGCGCAGGCTGCTACAGTGCCCACGCCGCGCTAGAGCTGTATGCCATCGCCTTTGAAGCCGCCGGCGCTTTGGACAAGCTTGAAGGCTTTGCCAGCCTGCACGGCCCCGACTTCTACGGCCTGCCGCGCAACACCAGCACCGTCACTCTAATCAAGCAAAGCTGGACACCGCCAGAAAGCTTTGCCTTTGGCGAGGGTGCACAGCTCAAACCTTTGGCAGCGGGGGAGGCGTTGGGGTGGAAGTTGCAGGCAGCGATATAAGCGCTAAGACATGCACCAGCCTCAACCGCGAGTTGCTCTGCTGATTGATGCCGACAATGTGCCTGCAGACAAGGTGGATGACATCCTGACAGAGTTATCCACCTTGGGTGAAATCAGCATCCGCCGCATTTACGGTAACTGGACCAAGCCACAGCTGAATAATTGGCAAAGCAAGCTGCTGGACTATGCCCTGCACCCGGTGCAGCAGTTTGACTATTCCAAAGGCAAGAACGCGACTGATATGGCCATGACGGTGGATGCCATGGAGTTGCTCTATACCGAGCGGCCTGGGGCGTTTGCCATTGTTTCCTCAGATGCGGACTTCACCCCCTTGGTGATGCATTTGCGCGGCAAGGGCGCTACGGTTTATGGCTTTGGTATGGCGCAAACGCCCAAAGCCTTTGTAAATGCCTGCTCGCGGTTTTTGTATCTGGAGGCTTTTGCTGAGGAGGCAGCGGCATCAATACCTGAGCTGACAAAAGCATCAGCCTTGGAGTTGCCCGAGCAAAAGGCCTTGCCTAAAGGCGTATCCCTTGCCCAAGGAGCCAGCACAGCCATTCCGACTCAGAAGCTGCGTCAGGACACGCGGCTGATGAATATGCTGCGCTCGGCGGTTCAAGCGCTGCAGGATGAAGAGGGCTGGGCGCTTGTGAGTGCCTTGCGTACACAAATTGGCAACAAGGCTTCTTTTGACCCTCGAAACTATGGCTACGCCACATTGTCTAAATTGCTGCTGGCAGTTGATGATTTTGAGTTTCGAAAAGAGGGTACAGGGCAAGCTGCGATACGGCGTAAAACTGCCAGCTCGGTCAGTCAGGCCAGTCCCGTAAGCAACGTTGCAGAACCTGTGCTCATGAAGTGGCCCACGACTGCACCACGCAAAGCTGGTAAAGCACTGCCTGCACCGCTCTACGCCTTGCGTTCAGTGTTGCTGCAAGTTGCCGTGCAGCGCACCACCGTGTTAGATATCTTGTACGCGGTTCCGGAGTTGACCTTGGGCTCGCCTTGCGCCTACAGCTCTGTTGCAAGTCGTTTGCGTGAGCGTGGTGTGCTGCACACCACGCAATCACCTCTGCGTTTGTTTGAGCAATATCCAGACAGGTTTGGGGTGGACTTGCCCGATAGCGTGCGCTTTATTACTCGTCAATGACTGCAGCGCTTTATGTCATTGACTGGTCTGCCCCTTGGCTGACGGATATTGCCCCTGTCGGCCTTGCATGTCAGCAGTGGGTGCTGCAAGGCCACAGCGTAGCCCAGGCACTCAATCGTGCTTGCCAATCTGGAAGTCAGTTTGAGTTTGTTGCGCAAGCAGCACTACCCATTGGCATGGCGTATGAAAGCTTTATCCATGACCAAAGGAGCATCCCCACCCGCGACAATTGGCATGATTTTTTCAATGGCCTGATATGGCTGCACTATCCACAGGTTAAGCGCCAGCTCAATCAGCTGCATCAGCAGGCCATTGAGGCAGCCGCGCGTATGGGCGGCAAGCAGCAACGTGGTCCACTGCGTGATGCGACGACGGTGCTAGATGAAAACGGCGCTTTACTGTACGCCCCTGATGCGCTATGGCGGGCGTTGCAGGCACGCCAGTGGCACCGGTTGTTTGTAGAGCTGCGCCCCCTGTGGCAGCAGGCGCGGTTGTATGTGTTTGGCCATGCCTTGCTGGAAAAAATTTTGCAGCCACGCAAGGCCATTACGGCCCATGTGTTGCATTTGCCAGTGCCAAAGCAGCAAAAGGACTGCCTGCCTGATGCCTGGCTGGCGGAGCAGTTGACGGCTGAGTTTTTGAGCAGAAAACCTTTCTGCCCTCTGCCCGTGCTGGGTATTCCAGGTTGGTGGCCCGCCAATCAAGATAGTGATTTTTACGATGACAGCCAAGTCTTTCGGCCATAAAAAAGACTTGAAAAAAGGGAACTTTAACCCTACTTGCAGAATCGTTATTTTCTCTGCAACTCTCTTTGTTTGAACCGCCCATGAAACGTATCGCCTTATTTCTTTTGACCAATATCGCCGTGGTGGCGGTATTAGGCGTTACCGCCAGCTTGCTGGGGGTGAATCGCTTTTTGACAGCCAACGGCCTGGACTTGGGCAGCCTGCTGGGTTTTGCCCTGGTGATGGGTTTTGGCGGAGCGATTATTTCCCTGCTGATGAGCAAAACTGTGGCCAAGATGAGTATGGGGGTGCACATCATTGAGCAGCCCCGTAATGCTGATGAAGCCTGGATTGTGCAAACCGTACAGAATTTTGCGCAAAAAGCCGGCATCGGCATGCCCGAGGTGGGCATTTATGAAGGCGAGCCGAACGCCTTTGCCACAGGCGCATTCAAAAACAATGCGCTGGTGGCGGTATCTACAGGCTTGCTGCAAGGCATGACCCGCGAAGAGGTGGAGGCCGTGATTGGCCATGAGGTGGCCCACGTGGCCAATGGCGATATGGTGACCATGGCCTTGATTCAAGGCGTGATGAATACCTTTGTGGTCTTCCTCTCCCGCGTGGTGGGCTATGCGGTGGACAGCTTTTTGCGCAAGAACGATGAGCGCAACAGCGGCCCCGGCATTGGCTATTTTGTAACCACCATCGTTATGGATATTTTGCTGGGCTTTGTGGCTGCCATCATCGTTGCCTGGTTCTCACGCCAGCGCGAGTTTCGTGCTGATGCTGGCGCTGCCGAAATGATGGGCAGCAGCCGCGCCATGCAAAATGCCTTGGCGCGCCTGGGCAATATGCAGCCCGGTGAGATGCCCAAGAGCATGGCCGCCATGGGCATTGCTGGCGGCATTGGCAAGCTGTTTTCTACCCACCCGCCGTTGGAAGAGCGCATTGCGGCTTTGCAGGCCTCTGGTCGTTAAGCACAAAGGGTGGGCTTTGCCTAGGCTTTACATGGGCTTACCTAGGCTGATACTTAGGCAGCGCAAGATGCAAGCATGGTTTTTCTTTGAAGAGGAAGAAGGAGGTTGGCCATGTTGTCTTCTAGCTTGAGAATGCTGAGAGCATTAAGCGGCCCAGCCCAAGGGCGCAAATGGGGTTTGGGTTTTGTGCTGAGTGCCAGCTTTTTACTAACGGGCTGCGTGGTTGCCCCCGTAGAGGCGGAGGCTGGTTATTACGGTGGCCCCACCCATGCCAGCGTGGTGTACACCCGGTATGGCCACCCGCCGCCGCTGCGCCGTGAGTACCGGCCACCGCCGCCTGCTGCTGCGGGCTATGCGTGGCAGTCTGGTTTGTGGGTGTGGCAGGCTAACCGCTACCAATGGCGGCCCGGGCGTTGGGCGCATGCCAAGCCACAGCGCCCCGGCTCTCATCAGCAAGGGCATAAGCCCAGCCATAAGCCGCCTGCTGGTGCGTACAAGCCGCCCCATGCGGGCCAGCATGCCAAGCCGCCGCAGCGCCCCTCTAAGCAGCCCATACATCCTCAGCCGCCGCGTAGAGAGCAGCGCCAACAGCCACCCCACGGAGGATGGCGATAGCAGACGTAAAAAAAGCCACTCCCCAGTAAAGGGAGTGGCTTTTTGCTTTGTGACCCAAGCTTATAGACCGCCGGTGCGTTTGACCTTGGGCTCTTCATAGGTCAAGGGTTCGGTGCGCACCTGCACCATTTGGCGCTCGTGCTGGTCTACTTTGTTGGTCTCTTCCAGGGCATCTACAGCCACAGCGCTGGCGCGCCACATGGACTGGATGAACTCAATGAGCTGTTTGGAGATGGGCTCCTTGTTTTGCTCTTCCTGAATTTCCTTGAGGGATTTTTCTACCTCGTCCTTCTTGGCAGTCCAGTCCAAGTCGTTGGCGCTACGGTCGGTCGGGCGCTCTGGGTTTTTGATGGTGACGGTGACACCTTCACCTAGTTTGTCGGTAGATTCAATAGCGTTGACCGCATGTACAGGACGTACAGCAGCCGGGCCCGAGGCACCAGTGGAGTACAGATTGGCGCCTTGGGGTTGTGTCCATTGAATGGGATTGTTTTCTAGCGGTGGTATGTGCATGGCTCGCCCCTCGGTTGCAGATATAACTTACAAATACATATCAATAAAAATTCGGCTTTCGACCCCTTTATCGGCATCCTGTGGCAAAGCTTAAGGTGTATTACATTTTTTTACGTATGGTGCTCAGGGTGCCTACGATAGGTATCGGCGTATTGGGTCTGCAATTTAGCGCAAGCAGGGGTTTTTGGCCAGTAGAGCCTCTGTCGCCCCTACAAAAAACGCTCCAACCGCTTGAGTGAGGCACGGTCAAGCGCCCCCACATCTGGGATGCGGTATTGCATCCCCTCACGGCTGGTAATCAGCAGGTGCTGGGGGCTGAGGCGGCGGATATCCTCTTCGGCCTTGAGCACCAGTT
>CAZMMM010000147.1:0-5667 GCA_964567385.1 uncultured Comamonas sp. | reverse complement strand
TCAAGCACAGCGGCAGGCGTAGAAAAATCAGGCCCCGGCTTGCCATCGTCCAGCGTGGTGGGCGGCTGGCAAAAGGCCAGGGCTTCCTGCTGAGGGTCAAGGCTCGGGTCGGCCAGCAGCTTGTCGGCCAGTGGCTCGATGCCGAATTCTTTGGCAATTTCTCCCTTGGTACGGCGTTTTTTCTTGAAGGGCAAGTAAATATCTTCCAGCGCCTGCTTGGTATCCGCTTGGGCAATAGCCAAACGCAGGGAATCGGTCAGCTTTCCTTGCTCATCAATGGCTTTGAGCACCACCTCACGCCTGTCGGCCAGCTCACGCAGGTAGCCTAGACGCTCTTCTAAGCTGCGCAGCTGGACGTCGTCTAAGCCCCCCGTGGCCTCTTTGCGATAACGCGCAATAAAGGGGACGGTAGCGCCACTGTCTAATAGCTCCACGGCAGCAGCGACCTGCCCAGCACTTGTCTTTAATTCAAGGGCAATTTGTTCTATGATGGTTTTCATGCGGCAAGAAATAACGCCTCCCGCAGGGAAGGCAAAAGCAAAACGCCCAAGTTTGCCATAGCTAGAACTGTAAAAAAATCAAACCCGAGCCGTAAGATAGCCAAAAACAATCGAAATATGCTTGTATATTCATAGCCGTTGGCATCACTGCCCAACATTTGCTGTGCAACAATTTGAGCCATTCCTTCAAAGGGCTATGCTTTGTCGCGATTAAACTCTCCTACCGCACCTGAGAGCCATCAACAATCAATTAATTTAAAGAAAACCGAGAGGGCTTTGTGAAACTACGCAACAGGATTCTGTGGATTGCCAGCCTGACCGCAGCAGCACAAGCCAGTGCTTTGAGCTTGGGCGGTATTCAGGGGCAGGCCATACTCGGCTCACCACTCAACATCTCGGTTCAAGTCATTCCAGATCCAGGGCAAACCCTGGATAGCAGCTGCATTGATGCCTCTGCATTGTTTGGGGATGCCCGGGCCTCCGTCACCGTCTCTCCTCAAGCGAATCAAACGGTTCGCATCCGCAGTGCGCAAAATCTTACCGAGCCACTGGTCAGTCTGAAAGTGCAAGCTGGCTGCAGCAGCAAAATTACACGCAGCTACACCCTGTTTGCAGAGCCTCCAGTAGGGGCTGCAGCACATCAGCCCATTAATCTGGCGGAATTTGCACCGGCCAGCCCCCCTGCGGCAGCCGCCCCCAAACCCAGGGCCAAGCCAGCACCAACCCCCAAACCGCAAGCCGTCAAGCGCGTCACAGCGCCTGCTGCACCCGCCAATCCTGCCCCTACCGAGGTAGCGCCTACGGCCAGCTCGCTACCGGCCAACACGATTGCGCTGGCTCCTCACCCCAGTGCGCCAACTGTCAGCTTGCAAGCCAGCACAGACCTAAGCTCTTTAGAAGCTTTGCGCCCTGTGCTACGCATGGATACCCTGTTCTTCCTGCCAAGCAGCGAGCAGCAAGAGCGCAGTACCAACACCATAGAAACTACCATCAACCTGCCTGATGGTACTGATGGCCAAGCCGCACAAGCCGCTGCTACAGAGCACCTGCTGCAGCTGGAAAAACAGCTCAACACCGCCTTAGCGCAGCAAAAAAATGACAAGGCAAAAATCCAGCGCCTAACCAGCGAGCTAGAAAGCGCACAACGCACACACGAGGATCAAACCCAGCTCCAATACATCCTGCTTGGCTTGCTAGGGTTGGCGCTAGCCATTATTGCCGCCCTGGCCTTGCGCCTGCGCTCGGCAAAGAAAGCGTCTGAGCAGCATTGGCTTGATACTGTTCATAAGGCTGATGGCCAAGAAGCAAGTGCCCCAAAAGACCCGCAAACCCAAGCCAAGCAGCCTAAAGAAAGCCGTCTTTTCAAAGTTCGTACCCGCCCCGCCCCTGATGCGGTGGCATCCGCCCCAGCGCTTAAGCCAGCTCTTGATAGCGCAAGCAAGCTGCCTAGGGAGCCAGCGCTGGCTCCATCCAATCCAAATACCCCAAGCGCAGTAAGCACTCCATCTGCTCCAAGCCCCTCCGCGTCGAGCAGCTTCGCCGCTGGTGCCGCCGTTAGCACCCTGACGGGCGTTGCCACAATCAAAGGTCTAGACAGCAACCCAGAGCAGGAAGCCAGCCAGCCCGGCTTCTCAACCCAAGACATCCTCAAAACCCAAGAGCAAGCTGATTTTTTTGCCTCGATTGGCGAGTATGACGAGGCTACCAAGCTGCTGCAAAACCAAATAAAAGAGAACCCGTACGCATCCCCGCTGCCCTACCTCTCACTGCTGCAGATTTATTACCAGCTCAGCCGCACGGCTCCCTTTGAGGAAACCCGCCAAGCGCTAGAGTCTGCTTTCAATATCGCAGCCCCTCAGCTCAGCCAATACGCCCAGCAAGGTCAAGACCTGGAGCAGGCCTACCCTGAAATTTTGGCCCATATCGTTAGGCAATGGCCCTCTGATGAGGTGCTAGACCTTATTGAAGGGCTACTGAAATATCCTGCCAAAGTCAGGGTCGAGGCTGGCCGCACCGTAGAGCGCTTTACCCCAGCAGCCTTTAACGACCTGCTCATGCTCTACCAAGTGGCAGAAAGCACACCAGCCGCTGCCCGTGGCACCTTGGCAAGCCGTGGCATCCTCACTGCTGAAGACAAAATGGCTGCCACCTTTGCTGCCCTCATGGAGGCCAGCCAAGAACAGACACCTGAAAGCACCAACAACGCTGCCGCCCCTATCGCACCAAGCATGCCACAAGCAGCTGAGCCATCCCCTATTGATGCTGCCATCAGCTTTGAAGACCTGCAGCAGCCCGAGCCCACTGCTCCTGGCACCCCAGAGGCCGCAACACCCTCGACCACACCTGAGGCTGTAAAAGATAGCGCCCTGAGTAGTTTTGACCTGGACTTCTCCAACGCGCTGTCCACAGATACTGCCCCAGAGCAGGCTGCACCTGATTTGCCCAGCACCCCGGCGGCTGAAGAAGCCAATGGCGCCCTGCTCTCTGACTTGTCGCTGGACTGGGATCTACCCAGCGCTGAAACCACCAGCAGCAGCGAAGAAATTTCAACGCCTGCCCAAAGTAATCACAGCCTGCTGGACTCACTGGACTTTGACAGTCTGGGCCTGAATTTAGATACCCATCCAGACGACACCCCCAAGCCCAACTAAGCGCAGATACGCTTAACCTCGCTTGCCTCCCTCCTCAGCTCTGAGCAATTCGCTAGCCAAACCAGCGATAGCCTCGGGGCTGAGTCGCTCCAGCCCCAGGCTTTGGCGCTGTTGCCACCGGCTAAAGTGCCGGCTTTGCGAGCGCTGATACTGCGGATCGTAATGCTGCAACATCAGCGCTTCGAAAAGCTGAGGCAGAGCACCCGCTTCGGCCCAAGCCTGCCATTGGGCAATACTGGCCTTGCTTTGCTGCTCACGCATACGAGCCAGTTTTTGGCATAACAGGGGCACATCGTCCCCTAGGTAGGCATAGTCGTGCAGTAAAAACTCTAAGCGCGTTTCTACACTGGCGCATACCTCAATCACAGCAGCGGTGCGCATTTTCGCGACCAGCTCTAACGGCAGGCTCACACGGCCTATTTTTACGCTCTCCCCTTCGATGAAGACGGGGCGGGCGAGGTCCAGTTGTTCTATCGCGTGCAATAACTGGGTTTCAAAGGCTTTTTGGCTAGGCTGTGCCACCCCCGGCAAGCTCCCTAACAAAGAGCCTTTGTGGCGGGCCAACCCCTCTAAATCCAATACTTGGCCGCCCTGTGCAGCCACGCTATGGAGTAAGCGGGTTTTTGCACTGCCGGTTGCCCCACACAGCACGCGCAACTGTAATTGCGGTATTAGTTGCTGCAAGCGTGCAACCACATGGTGGCGATAAGCTTTGTAACCACCAGCCAGTTGTTGTGCATCCCAGCCCACCAAGCGCAGCCAAGTCACCATAGAGCCGCTGCGCAGCCCACCGCGCCAGCAATAAACCAAAGGTCGCCAATTTGCTGGCTGCTGGGCAAAGCTGCTGCGCAAATGCTCTGCCAAGTTCTGCGCCACCAGGGCTGCACCTTTGCGCCTGGCCTCAAAGCTGCCTACCTGCTTGTACAGGGTGCCAATTTCAGCACGCTCCTCGTTATCAAGCACAGGGCAATTGATCGCCCCCGGAATATGGTCCAAGGCAAACTCCGCTGGCGAGCGTGCATCAATCACCGCGCTAAAACTCGGTATATCAGCAACATGAAACAGGCGGTGTGGGGGCATGGCTACATCTCTTTATAAGTAAAAAACCACTCACAACCAGAGTGGTAACGCTTGAGATTTTCCCACCTCAGCAGCAGTGTGGTGAACACCCATAAGTACAATTTCCGCAATGCCTCCTTTGGCGCTGACTTTTCGCTCAATTTTTAAGCTCTACCTTCTATGTCTGACACTACCCCCACCCCTAAACTCACCTCTTTATCGCATGGCGGCGGCTGTGGCTGCAAAATTGCTCCCGGCATCTTAGCCAAGCTCATTGGCGAAAGCACTTTGCCAAAGCAGTTTTTCCCGGACTTGCTGGTCGGCACAGAAACAGCAGATGATGCCGCCGTCTATCGCATCAACGAGCAGCAGGCCGTAGTGGCAACCACCGACTTTTTCATGCCCATCGTCGATGACCCACGCGACTTTGGCCGCATTGCCGCCACCAACGCCCTCTCTGATATTTACGCTATGGGGGCTACGCCCATCATGGCGCTGGCCATTGTGGGCATGCCCATCAATGTGCTGCCACACAGCACGATTTCCGCCATCCTGGAAGGGGGGGCCAGTATTTGCCAGGAAGCAGGTATCCCCCTAGCGGGCGGCCATTCGATTGACTCAGTTGAGCCGATTTACGGTCTGGTTGCCATAGGCATCGTCAACCCCAGCCAGCTCAAGCGCAACGCCAATGCACAGGCAGGTGATGTATTGATTCTAGGCAAGCCGCTTGGCGTGGGGGTGCTATCTGCCGCACTTAAAAAAGACCAACTGGATGCCTCTGGCTACGCCGCCATGATTGCTGCCACCACCCAGCTCAACCGCCCAGGCAGCGCCTTGGCACAGCTCGCTGGTGTACACGCCATGACCGATGTCACTGGCTTTGGCTTGCTCGGCCATAGCTTGGAACTAGCCAAGGGCGCGGGCTTAACCGCCCATATTGAGCGCTCTGCCCTACCTTGGCTGCCAGGGGTACAAGCTCTGGCTGCACAGGGCGTAATAACCGGCGCGTCAGGGCGTAACTGGGCCGCTTATGGTGAAGACATTCAGCTAGCAGCCCCTATCAGCGCCGCAGAACAAGCCCTGCTGACCGACCCGCAAACCTCTGGCGGCTTGTTGGTAGCCTGCGCCCCAGACTGTGCCGAGCAGGTGCTGGCCGTATTTGCGGAACATGGCTTCCCGTCAGCGAGCATCATCGGGCAAATGCAAAACGGGGCAGCGCAAGTAGTCGTGGCTTAACCCCTGTTTACTTAGCCCACCAGGTATCCATCACCCAGCCTTCGCCATTGGAGTAAGGCGGCAGCGCCTGCGGCCTCTCCAAGCGCCAGGCGTTGTAGGCCATGCGGTGCGTGCTGGCGTACCACTGGGGAATCAGGTAATGCTCGTGGGCAATCGTGCGCTCTAGCGCGTGGCAGGCGGGCAGTAGTTCTTCCTGCGTTTGGGCGCTGACGATGGCGGTG
>CAZMMM010000146.1:3569-5669 GCA_964567385.1 uncultured Comamonas sp. | reverse complement strand
TTCAAGCGGTTTGAAATTGTTGAACTTTCAGGAGAGACACCATGACTACTACCCTGCACCTGTGCATTGCCACTGGCCAGAATGCCGCCAACTTCATCCCGCTCAAACAGCTCCAAGCGCAAGACATCTGGGTACTGGAAACGCCTGCCATGCAAAAGCAGCAAAGTGCCAAAGCCTTGAGCATGGCACTTAAATCAGCCTTGCCCGAAGCGCGTGTGCGCATCATCTCTTTTGACGATAGCACCCCCCAGGCCATGCAAGATGCGGCCTTGCAACTGGCTGACAGCGAGCTGGACGGAAAGCAAGTCGTGTTTCATGCCACGGGTGGAACCAAGCTCATGGTGCTGGCCATCCACCAGCAACTGCTCAATCTAGCCGCTGGCCAGGGCAGTTATCGCGTGCTCTATGCCGACACCGCCCAGCAAACCCTGAGCTGGCTGGACGATGCACCGCGCCAGGAGTCAATGGCCGATGTGCTCACCTTGAGCGAACAGCTTTTGCTACGCGGCTACCGCACCGACAACGACACCCGCCCCGCGCAAACCCAGCAGCGTGCCAGCGAACGCGCCCAGACGACGCGCTTTATGGGCGAAAAATCTGCCCAGCTCAAAGGCTTTTTGGGAACCCTGAACTACCATGCCCACCAAGCCGCTAGCGGCAAGAGCTTGACACGCGAGCTGGACTACCTGCCGCGTGCGCAAAGCCCGGCGGGTAAGTTGCTGGAGCAAGCCCAGGAGCAAGGCTTGCTCAGTATTGATGAGGCTTACAGTGCCATCACTTTTGCCAGTGCGGAGGTGGCCCAATACTTCTGTGGCGGCTGGGTGGAGGAGTACGCCTTTCTCAAATTCACCGGCTCTCTAGCGCCCACCCAGTACGCACTAGGCGTACAAATCGTCCAAAACACCAGCAAAACCCGCAATGAAATTGACGGCATTGCCATTACCAACAATCGCGCACTCATTATTGAATGCAAGGCCAAGAAACAAGAGCAGGCGCAAGATGCCATCTATAAGCTGGGCCAAGTGGTCAGGCAAGTAGGCGGCCTGATGGCACGCGGCCTGTATCTGAGCGCCATTCAAGTCAGCGATACCGACCGCAACCGCGCCAAGGAATACGGTGTTGATGTGCTGGCAGGCGATGAGCTGGCCAACTTGAGTCAGTACCTGCGTGACTGGAAAAACAATACCGCCACCAAATCCACAGCACGCCCATGACCCACCCCCGTCGCATCCTGCTGGCCGTTACCGGCCTCTTCCCGCAAATCGTGACTGAAACCCTGTACGCGCTGGCGGTGCAGCCCGGGGCGGCGGGGCAGGCGTTTTTGCCTACTGAGGTTCACCTCCTGACCACCGCCGAAGGCGCACGGCTGGCGCGAACGGCCTTGCTGCACCCCGACGGTGGACAATTCCATGCCCTGCTGGCGAACTACCCGCAACTGGGGCATCCGGTGTTTGACGAGGCCCATATCCACCAGATACGCGATGCCCAGGGGCAGGCGCTGCCCGACATCCGCACCCCGGAAGAAAATGCCTGCGCCGCCGATGCCATTACCGCGCTGATGGCCAGGCTCACCCACGACCCGCAGGCGGCGCTGCACGTCTCCATTGCCGGGGGGCGCAAAACGATGGGCTTTTACCTGGGCTACGCCTTCTCGCTGTTTGCGCGCCCCCAGGATGAGCTGTCGCATGTACTGGTTTCCAGTCCGTTTGAAAGCCACCCGGAGTTTTTCTTCCCGCCCGCCACGCCCCGGCGGCTAGCCACCCGCGACGGCCAGCATATCGACACCGCTGATGCCCGCATCACCCTGGCACACATCCCCGTAGTGCGGCTGCGCCACGGCCAGCCCCAGGCGCTGCTGGAGGGGCAAGCCAGCTTCAACGAAACCGTAGCCGCCATCCAGCACAGCCTGGAGCCGCCGCATCTGCACATCGACCTGCGCAGCAAGCAAGTGCAATGCGGCAACACGCCCGTACACCTGCCCCCCGCCCTGCTGGCCTGGCTGGCTTGGTGGGCACAGCAACAACTGCACGAGCGCGGCCCGCAAAACTGGCGCAGCGCTGATGCGCAGGAGTTTTTGATGCTGTACCGCCAGGTGGTTGG
>CAZMMM010000146.1:0-3469 GCA_964567385.1 uncultured Comamonas sp. | reverse complement strand
ACTGGCGCAGCGCTGATGCGCAGGAGTTTTTGATGCTGTACCGCCAGGTGGTTGGCGTGGATGCCCAAGCCTATGAAAACGCCGCCCAGCGCCTGCAAGAGGGCATGGAAAAAGAGTTCTTCGAGCAAAACAACGCCAAGCTGGAGCGCACCCTGCGGCAAAAACTGGGCTTGGCGGCCACCCCCTACCTGCTGGCCACCAGCGGCAAGCGCCCCCACACCCGGCGCGGCCTGAACTTAGCGGCAACGGCTATTGCGCTGCATCTATAGGGCTGGGGTTGGCTCAGGTTGCCGCCCCTTATTACATAGCCAGCTTGGCGGATATCAGCCGGTTCATGCTGATGCCTTTTTCTGCAGCTTCCATCGCTAGGCGGCGATGAACCAGAGGCGTAACCCGCGCTGCGATGTTCCCGCTGAATTTGCGCTCCGACAGCGGCTCGGGCACAGGCTCGCCAGCAGCCTGCATGTCTGCAACTGCCGTTTGCACCACATCCAAAATGCCCGCTAGTGCCTTGGTGGGGTCTGGGTCAAGCCAGGAGAGGGAGGGGAACTCGGTGCATAGCCCCACATGCTCTGCATCCTCAGCAGACCAGATTACGCGATAGGTGTATTTGGTGTGTTCCATGTTTTGCCTCATTGCTCACTGCATACCAGTTTGTCGATGGCCGCAAGCACCTGCCTGACTTGGTACGCCTTGGCCTTGTCGCCTGCACGTTGCAGATTGATGCGAGGGTCGCCTTGCCACGGCGTTTTGAAAATGGTGTGGCTCCCCCCAGTATTTCTAGGCTCCCCAAAAAGCGCGGTGCAAACCTTAACAAGGTCAGCAAACCGGACATTGTCTGGGCTTGAGCGCATGTGTTCGATGATTTTTTCGATTCCAGCCATATTCAAAACCTTTGCAAGCGAGAAATGCTATCAATACTGATAGCGCCCGTCAAACAGCACTCGTTCAATTTTTCCCTTCCGTTGCGCACTTTAGCAAGCTTGCCGCAGCACTTTGGCGCAGCCCCCAGCGGCACACTGGCAGCCATCCCAATCACTAACCGCAAAGGAAAAATATGAAGAAAACCACCGCTACCGTTCTGGCTTGCACTCTGGCTATCAGCGCCTGCTCGACCTCCTCGAAAAAAATCGCCGCCGCCTACATCTCACCCACCCAGTATCACAACTACGACTGCGAACAACTGTCCGGTGAAGTGCAGCGCCTGCATCCGCGCATCTCGCAACTGGGGGCGCGTTTGGATGAGGCGGCCTCCAACGATGCCACCATCATGGGCGTGGGGCTTATTCTGTTTTGGCCAGCCCTGTTTGCCCTGGGCGGCACTAAGGAGCAAGAGGCCGAGTACGCCCGCCTGAAAGGCGAGTACGACGCGCTGGAGCAAGCGGCCATCGTTAAAAAGTGTTCCCTGCCCCCTTTGCCCGCCCTTGCCAAGCCTGAAGCCCCGTCTGCCCCTGCCTCTGCGGTGGACGGCCCGACCTCCTAGCCTTCCCCCCCCCACCTGCATGGCCCGTACCCTCTACTTGATTGCTTACGACATCAGCTGCCCCAAACGCCTGGCCAAGGTGGGGCGCTACTTTTTGAGCTACCGGGTAGCGGGCCAAAAATCCGTGCCAGAAATTTGGGTGACCCCCGCCGAGCTGGCGCATATCCGCCGCGATATGCAGCACCTGCTGGATACCGGCGTTGACCGCCTGCACATCATCGCCCTAGACCCCCGCCAGCAACGCCACTGCCTGGGGCAGGCCAACACCTTTCATACCCCCTTCTTTAGCGTGGTGTAAGCACCGCCACAACGCTGACCCAAGGAGTGCCAGCATGACCAGCCTCTACGTTGACCGCCGAGATGTGTACCTGCAACACGATGCCGGTGCGATTGCCTTTTTTGAAAACGGCCAGCGCAGTGCCACTGTGCCGTTGGCTCCGCTTACGCGCCTGATTCTGCGCGGCAAAGTCACGCTGGAGGCGGCCTTGCTCGGCCACCTGGGCCAGCGTGGCGTGGGCGTGCTGTTTCTATCTGGGCGCAATGGTGACCCGCACCTGCTGCTGGGGCCGGGGCATAACGACATCCACCGCCGCGTAGCGCAAACACGCTTGAGCCTGGATGCCCCTTTTTGCCTGCGCTATGCCCGTGACCTGGTGGCGGAAAAACTGCGCCGCCAAATCACCTCGCTGGACGAACTGCGCGAACACTACAGCCCCCAACGCCAGCCCCTCACCCAAGCCATGCGCCAGCTGCAAGCCCAGCTTGAGCGCCTGCCCCAAGCCGACAACCTAGACAGCCTGCGCGGCATGGAAGGTTCTGCCGCCGCTGCTTACTTTGCCGGGCTGCGTGCCGTTGTGCCCGCCAGCCTGCACTTTGAAGAGCGCAACCGCCGCCCACCGCGTGACCCGTTCAACGCCCTGCTGTCGCTGACCTACACCATTGCCACGGCGGAAGTGGCGATGGCGCTGCATGTGGCGGGCTATGACCCGTGCATTGGCTACTACCACCAAATCAGCCACAGCCGCCAATCGTTGGCGTGTGATTTGCTCGAACCGCTGCGCCCTCTGGTTGACCGCCTGTGCCTGCGCATGGTCGCCCAGCAAACCTTGCGCGATAAGCACTTCAGCACCAGCCACGGCGCTTGCCTATTGGGCAAGGCGGGGCGGGTGCATTACTACCAAGCGTATGAAGAAAACGCCCGCCCGCTGCGCCGCGCCATCAGCGCCCAAGTCAAAGACCTGGCACAGCGCATCAGCCCCGATTTGCCCATCCCCAGCACCGAGGTTCGCCCCTCAGATGATGAGGCGGACGATTTGAGCTGGGCCTAAACCAACACCCACACCACCTGCCCCATGCGCGAATACATCATCTGCTACGACATCACCTGCCCTCGGCGGCTGGGTCGCATTCACCGCGTACTGAAACAATACGCGCTGCCTTTGCAGTATTCGGTGTTTTTCTTTAGTGGCACAGAAAGCCAATTGCACCACTGCCTGGCCAGCCTAGAGGCGCTGATGAACGAGCACAGCGACGATATTCGCGCCTACCCCCTGCCCCGCCGAGGTCTGCGCCTGGCCTTGGGGCCTAGCAAACTGCCCGCCGGAGTGGTGCTGGGGCAACTGCCTGCGGATTTGTTGCCCGCCCTGCCGGAAAACGAGGAGGAAGAAGATGATTTCGACGATTGAAAATTCCCTCGCAGAAACGCCCTACAATCAGCCCCGCTTGAAACGTGGAGCCGACCTCGCATGAAACCGTCAAAAGGCAAGGTTTACAGATACATCTTTTGTAAACTGAAAATTCTTCCTAACGCCCCTTGCAAGGCGTTGATTCAAAAGGAAAATTTACCCCCTGACGGTTTCAAGCTTGCCCTGATTTCAAAGGGATTAAGACAATAGGGCGCAAGAATAGGCAACATCGCCCGACGTTTCAAGCTTGCCCTGATTTCAAAGGGATTAAGACCATTTTGCTTTTCAATGTGTTGAACGA
>CAZMMM010000145.1:0-5679 GCA_964567385.1 uncultured Comamonas sp. | reverse complement strand
GCGTGGGTTCGGGCGGCATCATGCTGCCCAACCACGCCCCGCTGGTGGTGGCCGAAGCCTTTGGCACGCTGGCCGAGCTGTACCCGGGCCGCATCGACCTAGGACTAGGCCGCGCCCCCGGCACCGACCGCGCCACCATGCGTGCCCTGCGCCGCGACCGGGTGGAAAGCGAAGAAGACTTCCCCCGCGACGTGGCCGAGCTGCAACGCCTGCTAGGCCCAGCGCAAGAGGATGCCGCCATCAGCGCCACCCCCGGCACTGATACGCAAGTGCCTATCTGGCTGCTGGGCTCTAGCTTGTACTCTGCCCAACTGGCTGCGGCTAAAGGGCTGCCCTACGCCTTTGCCTCGCACTTTGCGCCCCAGCAACTGCTGGCAGCGGTGGATTTGTACCGCCGCCTGTACCAGCCTTCCGCCGCCCACCCCAAGCCCTATGTGATAGTGGGCGTACCGGTGATTGCCGCCCCGACGGATGAAGAGGCGCATTTCCTTGCCACCAGCACCTTCCAGCGCGTGCTGGGCATCCTCACCAACCAGCGTGGCAAGCTGCCCCCGCCCGTAGAAGGCTTTATGCAGCAACTGCCGCCCAATGCGCAAAACGCCATTCAAGACTTTCTGGCACTGGCGGTGATTGGTGGGCCAGACACCCTGCGCCAAGGCTTTGCTCGCATCCAAGAAGCCACCGGTGCGGATGAGTGCATGTTGGTCACGGATATATTCGATGCCAGCTTGCGGCTGCGTAGCTTGGAAATTACAGCGGCAGCGCTGGCGGGGTAAAACGTGCCGCTAGCCGCCTACCGCAAAAACGGCAATTGGGTGAAGATTTGCAAAATCGTAGCGTTGACCAAGTCCACAAAAAACGCGCCCACTAGCGGCACCACCAAATAGGCTTTGTAAGAGGGGCCAAAGCGGTCGGTAATCGCCTGCATATTGGCAATTGCCGTGGGCGTAGCGCCCAGGCCAAAGCCACAATGCCCGGCGGCCACCACCGTTGCGTCATAGTCGCGCCCCATAAAGCGGTAGGTGATGAACACGGCATACACCATCATCAGCCCCACCTGCGCCAGCAAGATGATGGCCACGGGGCCTGCCAAATCTGCCAGCTCCCACAGGCGCAGCCCCACCAGCGCCATAGCCAGAAACAGCGATAGCGAGGCGTTGCCAAACACATCAATCGCTCGGTCAAACATCTCAAAATGGAACAAATGCGTCAGCACATTGCGCAGTACCACCCCACTGGCCAGCGCCCAAACAAAAGTAGGCAGCTCAAAGGCTGTGCCCTTAGTCCAAGTGCTTAACAAGTCTGCACTGGTCAGGCAGGCGGCAAACATGGCCAGGGTTTCAATGGCGACATAGGCGGTAATCAGGCGCGGCTGGTCAAACATATCGAAGGCCAGGCGCTTGGCCTGCTCTTCCTTCTTCGCCTGCTCGTGGCGCGGCGTGCCAGAGATAGTCTCCTTGCTGCTGCGCTCAGTGTGCGGCACAGGCTGGCGCTGCTGCTTGCGAATCAGGTAACGCGCCACCGGCCCACCAATCAGGCCACCAAACACCAGGCCAAACGTGGCCGTGGCAATCCCCAAAGTGGTTGCGCCGGTAATGCCGTATTGGTTCTCAAGAATCGGCCCCCAAGCGCCCGCCGTGCCGTGGCCGCCCGTCAGCGTGATGGAGCCTACTACCAAGCCAATCAAAGGCTTCAGCCCCAAAGCCGCCGCCAAGGCTACGCCTACCGCGTTTTGCACCAAGATAAAGAGCGACACAATCACCAGCAGCACCACCAAGGGCTTGCCGCCCTCCTTCAGGCGGGTGAAGTCTGCACTCAGGCCAATCGAAGAAAAAAACATCAGCATAAAAGTGGTCTGTAAGTCGGTATTGATTTTGAACTTCCAGCCCAACGTGGCATTCAGCACCGTCACCAAAGCCGCCGCCAACAGGCCGCCCGCCACCGGCTCAGGGATGTTGAAAGTAGCCAAAAACTGGATGCGGTACACCAGCCAGTGCCCCACCAACATCACCAGCGCCGCCACAATCAGCGTGTGGTAAGCGTTCAGGGTTATTTCCATAATTCGTACTCCTTACAGGACGGTGATACAAGCCATCATGCCAGTGCGCTGGCAGCGGCTCCATCAGGGAAAGCAAGCAACCCGCCCAAGCGAACGCCGGGGCGGGTTGCAAAAGCAAAAAACAGGTTGAATAGCGGTACTGTAAGCGCAGTGGAGGGCTAGCCTCCCAAAGGCTGGCCGCTCTTAGTTGGCAAATTTGCTCAAAGCCACAAAAAGACCAACAGCGGCAAAAATCGACCCCATGCACCACTTGATGATTTCAGCCTGTGCCTTGGCGACCTCGACCCGCAGCTCGCCTTTAAGCTCGCCAACTTCTTTCCGAACGACCTCCACATCACCACGTGTCGCCAATTGCTGGACATACAGCGCGTAACGCCGATCAATCTCTTTATTGATCGACACAACCACAGCGCGAGCCTCTGCGTCCTCAATGCCCACCTTGCGAAAAGCTGTATAAATTTCCAGTTCCATCATCAAAGTTTACTCCAACAACTCAAAAACCCGTAGCCAACAAACCCGCCTGTCCCCACACCCACAAAGACACAAACATGCTACTCGCCTCCCTGATTTTTATCCTCACCCTCATCCTTGTTATCTGGCAGCCACGCGGCCTGGGCATTGGCTATAGCGCCTTGGGCGGGGCTGTACTGGCACTGCTGGCGGGCGTGGTGCAACTGGCAGATATTGGCGTGGTGTGGGGCATTGTGTGGGATGCCACTTTTACCTTTGTGGCGCTCATCATCATCTCGCTGATTCTGGATGAGGCAGGCTTTTTCACCTGGGCGGCTCTGCATATCGCCCGCTGGGGCGGCGGGCGCGGGCAGTGGCTGTTTCCGCTGGTGGTGCTGCTGGGCGCGGTAATTTCTGCCGTATTTGCCAACGATGGCGCAGCGCTGCTGCTGACCCCCATCGTTATCGCCATTTTGCAACGCTTGCGGTTTTCAGCAGCCGCTACCCTGGCCTTCATCATTGCCACCGGCTTTATTGCCGATACCGCCAGCTTGCCGCTGGTGATTTCCAACTTGGTCAACATCGTGAGCGCCAACTTCTTTGAGTTGTCTTTTGCCCGCTATGCGCTGGTGATGCTTCCCGTCAACCTGGTATCAGTGGCCGCCTCGCTGCTTATGCTGTGGCTGGTGTTCAGGCATCAATTGCCTGCCCGCTATTCCATGGAAGAGCTGCCCGCACCCAACACAGCCATTGTTGACCGGCAGGTGTTCTATGCCGCCTTCCCGCTGCTGGCGGCCTTGCTGCTGGCCTATTTTGTGCTGGCTCGCTGGAGCCTGCCGTTTTGCCTGGTCGCAGGCGGTGCAGCGCTGGTTTTGCTGCTGGTTGCTAGCCGCGCGGGTCAGCCTGGGCATCAAGCTGTTGTGCCGCTGGCCCGCATCCTGCGCGGTGCGCCCTGGCAGATTGTGCTGTTCTCCCTGGGCATGTATCTAGTGGTGTATGGCCTGGGCCAAGCCGGGCTAACCCAGCTTGGCACAAATGCGCTGCAATGGCTAGGCGCACAAGGCAATACCACCGCCACTGTGGGCACGGGTTTTCTGAGCGCCATTGTTGCCTCGGTCATGAACAATATGCCATCCACCTTGATAGGCGCACTGGCTATTGAACAAGCAGCCGTGCCCGAGCTAAGCCGCCAGCTGATGATTTACGCCAATGTGATTGGCAATGACCTAGGCCCCAAATTCACCCCCATTGGCAGCCTGGCCACCTTGCTATGGCTGCATGTGCTGGCGGGCAAAGGCCACCGCGTCAGCTGGGGGCAGTACATGAAAATTGGCCTGCTGATTACCCCGCCTGTGCTGTTGGCCACTTTGCTGGCGCTGGCTTGGTGGTTGCCGAGGGTGGGGGTTTAGAGCCGCTTTGCGAAGCAGTATCGGCTTGAACAAATTGTTAGGTCTGCTTGGGGCCGAACATAATCACCAGCATGCCCAGAATGCAAAGTCCAACCCCGAGCCAGTCTGTGGCCGCTGGCCTGATTCCATCAACACACCAAAGCCAGACCAGCGCAACACCAATGTAGATGCCTCCGTAAGCAGCATAAACACGTCCGGCAGGCTGTGGATGTAGTGTTAAAAGCCAGGCGAACAAGGCAAGGCTAGCGGCAGCAGGAACCAGCAGCCAAACCGAACGACCTTGTTTAAGCCAGAGATAGGGCAGGTAACAGCCAATGATTTCTGCAAGGGCGGTGGCAACAAACAAGCCAAAAGTGCGCAACGCATCAAAAGTCATGGGAATTCACGGTAAAGCAAGCGCTACGACTGATGCTCACGGCAATATTGCAGGCCACCAAAACGCCGCTCGTTATTCCAGCAAAACTTGCCTTCTGCAAAGCTGATGGGCTTATCACAGGTGCAGCAAATCAACTTGCGTTTACGCGGGTCTGCCTCTGCAATATTTTCAGCACTGCCCACAGCTCTTGATGCCTGCTGGTGCTGGGTAGGCTGAATAGCATTTGCCTGCTCACGCTGTTTTTCTTGTCGATAGATTTTCTGGTGCTCCATGCACAGCATGGCTCCATCAAACCATTGGGCCTTGCTGTGGCAAAACGCTTGTTCCGCCGCAGACAACTGCTTGGCACAGCTTGCACACACCACACTAGGCGCTACCGCTACGGGTACGCGCTGCGCTGCTGGTCGGGGCGGCTCCACTGGCTGGGTGCGAGCCACCGCCTGTGCTTGCGGCTGTGTGTTGACTTGTTCACGCGGTTTCATAAAGTCGGGCAACTGAAGCTGGTTCAGCGGTCGGTGCATACCTGCCAGCTTTTGTGCCCACTCGCGTACCGTATCGCCAGAGCGCAAATTCGCCATTGCGGTAAACGTTTGCCCCAATGACATGCGCTTGTCCACATGCTGCAGCCGCCACTCCTCAAACACATCGGCTTTAATGACGCTGCTAGTGTCGAACTTGGCGGGGTTGGGGCGGGTGATGGTGCTGCTAGGGGCGACCAGCACGACATGAAAAAACTGCGGGCTGCTACCAAAGCGCCCACTGATACCAAGCTGCTCCAGCCACTTGGTCAGCACTTTCTCATGCCGTTTGCTTTGCTGGATGGGGGATGGAATGCCCTGGCGCGTATTGCCGTAGAACACGGTAAATTCGCCATGCTCATTGATAGCGAGGTTGCCGCTGAAATTTTTTGTCTCTAACAGATAAAACATCAGGCCACGCGAGATAACGAGATGGTCAATCTGTGCCGACTCACCCTCCCATTCCAGCCGCAAGTCATGGATGACTGCCAGATTGGCACTGTCTTTAAGAGCGCTATCAATGTAATAAGCGGCATTACGCTCCCCACTCTGCCCCTTGCGTAGATTCCACAACTCATCCCTGAGCCATTTTTTCTGCCTGTCATCCAGTAGTGGTGACTGCTCCAGCGACTCCAGCAGCGCCAAACGCTTGCTTTGGTCGTCAGCCGACTTGATTAGCATCTTCCCTCCAACTCCTTTTTTTGATTTTCCCCTGGCTTACTTCAACCGCATCTCAGCCGCCCGCGCATGGCCTTGCAAGCCTTCGCCACGCGCTAGCACGCTGGCAATCTGCCCTAGGGTTTGTGCGCCTTGTTCGCTCACTTCAATCAGGCTGCTGCGTTTTTGGAAGTCATACACCCCCAGCGG
>CAZMMM010000144.1:0-5754 GCA_964567385.1 uncultured Comamonas sp. | reverse complement strand
GGCGCGGTTTTGCCATATCCCTGAAATTGGGTAATTTGGGGTTCAGATGGGCTGAATGCTGCAAAAACCCTGATTTCAGGGATAGGCGGGGGCATATGGCCCGTGGGATGATGCCCGCCATGACGCAAATTTCTACCCCGCAGGCCAGCGCAGCGCTTGAATTGTTGGCACCGGTGCTGATTGTTGAAGATGAGCCGCTGTTGCAGCAGCGCCTGCGCGCTGTGCTGCACCAGCTTGGCTATACCGACGAGGCGCTGGTGTTTGCCGCCACGCTGGCCGAGGCGCATGCCCGCCTGGCGCAGCTGGAAGTGGCACTGGCGCTGGTGGATTTGATGCTGCCCGATGGCAGTGGGCTGACGCTGATTGCCCAGTTGCGGGCGCAATACCCCAGCCTGGGCATTCTGGTGGTGTCGGCCTGGAGTTCGGAGGAGGCCATCCTCAGCGCCTTGCGGGCCGGGGCCACGGGCTATGTGCTGAAAGAGCGCGATGACATCGAGGTCTGCATGTCCATTCGCAATGTGCTGCGTGGTGGTGCGCCCATTGACCCCTTCATTGCCCGGCGCATTCTGGAGTTGCTGCCGTTGGCCCAGGAAGTTGCCGCGCCCATGCTGGCTGCGCCGGTGGAGGCAGCAGAGGCTGGCGCAGGGCTGGAGCAGGCGCTCAGTGAGCGCGAGTACCAAATCCTGCATCTGGTGGCCGATGGATTAACTAACAGGGAGATTGCCGAGCAGTTGTTCCTGTCGCGCCACACGGTGGAGAGCCACATCAAACGCATTTACCGCAAGATGGCCGTGTCCTCACGCACGATGGCGGTGCGCACCGCCCGCGCCAGGGGAATGCTGGAATGAGGCGCTGGCTGTGCTGGCTGTACGGGCTGGTGCTGTGTTGCGGGCTGCTGTCTGCGGCGCAGGCTGCTGCTGCGGGGGCTGACCCGGGGGGCTGCACGCCGCAGGTGCTATCGGTACAGGCCGCGCCGGTGACGGACGGTGGTGATGGCAGTATTCGGCCCAGCACCGGGTGGGAGCCGGTGACGCTGCCCGACATCTGGACGAAACGCTGGCCGGGCCACGATGGCACGGTGTGGTATCGCCTGGATTGGCAGCGTGGAGATTGCCCGGCCAACATGGAGCTGGGCTTGCGGCTGGATGGCATCAGCATGGCCGGTGCGGTCTATAGCAACGATGTGCTGTTGTGGCGCGACCAGTCCCTGGCCGAGCCGCTGTCCATGGGCTGGAATATGCCGCGCTGGTGGCCGCTGCCCGAGTGGGCTTTGCATACGGATACCGAGGCGAGCAACACTATTTGGGTACGGGTACAAGGCATGGCCGCCTTCACCCCTGGCCTGGGGAGGATGCAGATGGGCACGGTAGCGCAGGTGCGCCAAGCCTATGCCCAAAGCCTGTGGAACCAGCGCAGCACACACTACATCACCATTGGCATGTCGGTGGCGGTGGGCTGTGTCTTTCTGGTGGTCTGGTGTTTGATGCGTTCGGAACACGCCTTTGGCTGGTACGCCATGATGGTGCTGTGCTGGGTGCTCTACCTTTGCACCATGTTGGCTACCGAATCCTGGCCGCTGGGCGGTGTGCTGATGCACTCGCGCATCAACAATCTGGCCTTTGTGCTCTACGTGCTGGGCTTTTGCCTGTTCACTTGGCGCTTTGGCGGGCAGCGGCTACCGCGTGTGGAGCGGGCGCTGTGGCTGTTGGTGGCCGTGGGGGTGGTGCTAACACTGCTGGCCCCACGCCCGGTGGCGGAAGGGGTGTGGGTGGTGTTCGCCCTGGTCTTCATGGCCAACTGCTTGCAGTTTCAGTGGCATGCCTGGCGCACCCGCGACCCGCAGCACCTGCTGCTGGCATTGTGCTGGCTGGTATTTCTGGTGGTGGCGGTTCACGGTTTATGGGTAGTGCTACACGGCTGGGAGGAGGGCGCAAGCTGGAGCTTTATCACCGGGCCGATTGCCGCCATCTTCATGGCGCTACTGCTGGGCGGGCGGCTGGCGAGCAGTATGCGCCGTATTGCGCATTTCAACGAAGAGCTGCAAGTACACATCACCCAGGCGCAGCACGAGCTGGCCGAGGTGCTGGCGCGTGAACACGCCCAGGCCCTTGCCCACGCCACCTTGCAGCAGCGTATGCAAATCGTGCATGACCTGCACGACGGTCTGGGCGGCAGCCTGGTGCGCAGCATGGCACTGGTAGAGCAGGCGCGTGTGCCCCTGTCCAACGAGCGCATGTTGTCCCTGCTGAAAGTGCTGCGCGATGATTTGCGCCAAGTGATTGACCACGGCGCAAGCACTGCCGCCACCACCCCGGCCACCCCGGCGCAATGGATAGCGCCGCTGCGCCACCGCTTTACCCGCCTGTTCGATGAGCTGGAGGTGCAAGTGCGCTGGCAGATGCCGCCCACCTGGCAGCAAGCGCCCAGCCCCCTGCAATGCCTGGGGCTGGCGCGGCTGGTGGAGGAGGCGCTGTCCAACGTCATCAAGCACAGCCGAGCGCATTCGGTAGAAGTGGCTTGCCAGCAGCCACAGCCCCAGGTGCTAGAACTAACGGTGGTGGATGATGGCATTGGCTTTGACCAGCAGGCCGTGCAAGACGCAAACCTGGGCATCGGCATGCGCAGCATGGCTGCCCGAGCGATGCGCATGGGCGGCAGCCTCAGCGTGACTTCCAGTGCACAAGGCACGGTGGTACGGGTGCTGCTCAACCTAGGGCAGGAATGAGGCGCGGCGGCCTGTTAGCATCCACGGCTGATGGACATCAAGGCACAATCCGCTTGCTGCATAGAATAGGAAAAAGGTCTTCGCCATGGTTATTGCCTCCACCACCGACTACCGCGCCGCCGCGCAAAAGCGCTTGCCGCCCTTTCTGTTTCACTATATCGATGGCGGCTCCTATGCCGAAAAAACCCTGGCACGCAACGTGCAGGATTTGGCCGACGTTGCCCTGCGCCAGCGTGTGCTCAAGGATATGAGCCAGTTGGATACCAGCACCGAGCTGTTTGGCGAAAAACTAGCCATCCCCACCGTGCTGGCTCCCGTAGGGCTAACGGGCATGTACGCCCGCCGTGGCGAGGTGCAGGCCGCCCAAGCTGCGGCGGCTTATGGCGTGCCCTTCACCATGTCCAGCGTATCGGTCTGCCCGATTGAAGAGGTCGCGCCCACCTTGAGCCGCCCCATGTGGTTCCAGCTCTACGTGCTCAAAGACCGTGGCTTTATGCAGAACGCGCTAGAGCGTGCTAAGGCCGCCGGTGTCTCTACCTTGGTATTCACCGTGGATATGCCCGTGCCCGGCGCACGTTACCGCGATATGCACTCAGGCATGAGCGGCCCAAATGCCGCGCTGCGCCGCTACATCCAAGCCATGCTGCACCCGCATTGGGCGTTGAATGTGGGGCTGCTGGGCCGCCCCCATACGCTGGGCAATATCTCTACCTACAAAGGCAAAAACGTTAGTCTGGAAGACTACATGGGCTATTTGGGCAGCAATTTTGACCCCTCTATTTCCTGGAAAGACTTGGAATGGATTCGCGACTTCTGGAAAGGCCCGATGGTGATTAAAGGCATCCTCGACCCCGAAGATGCCAGAGATGCGGTGCGCTTTGGCGCAGACGGCATCATCGTCTCCAACCACGGTGGCCGCCAGTTGGATGGTGTGCTCTCCTCCGCCCGCGCCCTGCCTGCGATTGCGGATGCAGTCAAAGGCCAAATCAAAATCTTGGTGGATTCCGGCATACGCAACGGCTTGGACATTGTGCGCATGCTCGCCCTGGGCGCAGACTGCACCATGATTGGGCGCGCCTATATCTATGCCTTGGCTGCCCAAGGTGGCGCTGGCGTAGCCCACCTGCTAGAGCTGCTAGAAAAAGAAATGCGCGTCGCCATGACGCTGACCAGTGTGAAGAACACGGCAGAAATTACGGGGGATTTGTTGGTGCGGGATGGGGAGTAATAAAAAACTTGAATTAGAAGGCAATGTGCTAAATATTTCTCAATTCTTCAGCCAAGGCTAGAATTGAAAAATCATCATTGTATTTTCCAGCAATTTGAATACCTATAGGAAAACTTTCCTCTAACTGAAAGGGAATAGTTATCGCAGGTAAATGTGCCAGGTTGAAAATTGGAGTAAATTTATTCCATGAAAACCAGTCATCTTGATCATAACCCTCAGGAGATATACTGCCAAGCGCAAATGGTAGGACTGGTAAAGTTGGGGTGATAATGACATCAGCCTCATTGAAAATTGAGTTAATTTCAGCGCATAGTTTTATTTTTTTCTGTAGATGCTCTAAATAATCAATGGCTTTATAAGAATAGCATTCTTGTACCCAGGATAAGAGTTCTTTATCAATTAAATGTTTGTTTTTTTGTGCAATTTTCTCAGTTGTATAAAAACATCCTGACTTGTAAAAAAACCTTACAACCTCATTGGCTTCATCAAAGCTAAAGTTAAAAGTTTCAACAGAATAGCCTTTTGCTTTTATCTTCTCTATGAAGCTAGAGTAGTTTTTAACAATCAAATCGTCACAGAGTCCAAGAGAATTAATATTCAAGCAGGCAATTTTCTTAGTGTTTTTTTTCTGTAGAGCCAGAAGATTTTTTTGAGCAAATCTGAAGGAGGAAAGATCTGAATGATGAGAGCCTAAAATAATTTTAAAAATATCTTGTATTTCTTTAGGACTTACGCCAATAGGGCCTATATGTGCCAGCTCAGAAAAATGGCCTGGATAAGGTGTTAAGGGGATTGCTCCATAGCTTGGTTTGAATCCTGTGACACCACAAAAGGCGGCGGGTATTCTAACGGATCCTGCTGCATCACTACCGATAGAAAGACGGACTACTCCAGATGCCACGGCGGCAGCACATCCGCCGCTGCTTCCACCTGGAGTCAAGTTCGGATTGAGAGGGTTTTTCGTTAAGCCAAAGCCAGGGCTATCTGTCGTTCCTTTCCAGTTCATTTCAGGGGATCTGGTTTTTCCGATAATAATAGCACCAGCCTCTTCAAGGCGATCCACAATCACAGCGTTGTTAGGGGAGGTGATCGATTCGATTGCCAAAGATGCTCGATTGTTAGGCCATCCTTTTAAATCTATAAATTCTTTAATGCTTATAGGAATGCCATCTAATTTACTAAGTGGTTTTTTCTTTAACCATCTTTCTTCTGAGTATTTGGCTCTCTCTATTGCATAATCATATCCCAGATGAGAGAAGCAGTTTAAAGATTCATTAACCATTTCTGCATGCTTTAAGGTAGAGGCTACAACCTCAGCAGGTGAGAAATAATTGTTTGAGTAATTTTCTAAAAGCTGTGCTATGGATTTTTTGTGTATCATTTAAAAAAGCCTGTTCATATCTAAAATTATAATTTTTTTACTTTTAACATCTAGAATATTTTGTTCTTTAAGCCTTTTGATTACTCTTGTTATTGTCACCCTGGTGGTTCCAGTCATGGCTGCAATCTGCTCATGTGAAAGTGATATTTGTATTAATATACCTTCTGTGGTTTCTTCACCATATAGTTCACCAAGTCTTTTTAAAAGCTCAGCCACTCTTGACTCTGGTCTTGAAGAGGCGAGGTATTGGGCCCTTACCCCTAAAACTCGCTGCTTTAAGGAGGCTATTTTTAGAAGAGCTACAGCAAACTCAGGAACTTCTTTAAAAGCATGCTTCACATGATTGGCATTAAAAATAACAACTTCTGTGTCTTCTGCTGCTACAGCAGAGCTGAATCTTGGCTTGCCATCAAAAGCAGC
>CAZMMM010000143.1:0-5776 GCA_964567385.1 uncultured Comamonas sp. | reverse complement strand
AGGGGTGCGCCCTTTCGTTTCAGTAGTGCACGCTTTTCGGGTTCGACTGTTGGTCGTCTTAATTTAAAAGCGTGTTGGCCCGTGGCCAGCGCGTTTCCTCAGAAAAAAGGATGTGCATCATGAAACGGATGCTGATTAACGCCACCCAAACCGAAGAGCGCCGCCTGGCCATTGTGGATGGCCAAAAACTACTCGATTACGAAGTTGAAATCGAAGGCCGCGAGCAGCGCAAAGGCAATATCTATAAAGCGGTCGTCACCCGCATTGAGCCCTCATTGGAAGCTTGCTTTGTCGATTACGGCGAAGACCGCCACGGCTTTTTGCCATTCAAAGAAATCTCGCGCCAATACTTTGCCGAGGGCGTCTCGCCCAGCCAGGCCCGGATTAACGATGTGATCAAGGAAGGCCAAGAGCTGATCATCCAGGTCGAAAAAGAAGAGCGCGGCAACAAGGGCGCAGCGCTGACCACCTTTATCAGCCTGGCCGGGCGCTACGTGGTGCTGATGCCCAACAACCCGCGCGGCGGCGGTGTGTCGCGCCGCATCGAGGGCGAGGAACGCGCCGAGCTCAAAGAGGCCATGGACCAGCTGGACTACCCCAAGGGCATGAGCATCATCGCCCGCACTGCGGGCATTGGCCGCAGCGCTCCTGAGTTGCAATGGGACTTGGACTACCTGCTCAAACTGTGGAGCGCCATCGACGGTGCGGCCAAGGCGGGCAAAGGCGCTTTCCTGATCTACCAAGAGTCCAGCCTGGTGATCCGCGCCATTCGCGACTATTTCAACAACGACATCGGCGACATCCTGATCGACACGGACGACATCTACGAGCAGGCCCAGCAGTTCATGGCCCACGTCATGCCCGAGCACGCCAACCGCGTCAAACGCTACCGTGACGATGCGCCGCTGTTCTCGCGCTTTCAGATCGAGCACCAGATCGAATCGGCCTACGCGCGCACCGTGCAACTGCCTTCGGGCGGGGCGATTGTGATCGACCACACCGAAGCCCTGGTCAGCGTGGACGTGAACTCGGCCCGCGCCATCAAAGGCAGCGACATCGAAGAAACCGCCACCCGCACCAACCTGGAAGCCGCCGACGAAGTGGCCCGCCAAATGCGCCTGCGCGACCTGGGCGGCCTGATCGTCATCGACTTCATTGACATGGAAGAGTCGCGCAACCGCAAAGAGGTCGAAAACCGCCTGCGCGACGCGCTGCGCCAAGACCGCGCCCGCGTGCAGTTTGGCACCATCAGCAAATTTGGCCTGATGGAGATGAGCCGCCAGCGCCTCAAGCCCGCCCTGTCCGAGGGTGCGCACATCAACTGCCCACGCTGCAGCGGCTCGGGCCACATCCGCGACACGGAAAGCTCGGCGCTGCAAATCCTGCGCATCATTCAGGAAGAGTCCATGAAGGACAACACCGCCGCCGTGCACTGCCAGGTGCCGGTGGAGGTGGCCAGCTTCCTGCTCAATGAAAAGCGCGCCGAGATTTCTAAAATCGAACTCAAACAGCGTGTATCGGTGCTGATGGTGCCCAACAAAGGGCTGGAAACCCCGCACTACCGCTTGGAACGCCTCAAACACGACGACCCACGCCTGGACGGCATGGATGCCAGCTACCAACTGGCCGAAGAGGTAGAGGAAGACACTCGCGTTACCCGCCGCTCGCAAGAGCCCACCAACAAGCAAACCCCGGTCATCAAAGGCGTATTGCCCGATGCCCCACCCGCCCCCCAGCCGCGCCCACAAGCCAGCCCACGCCATAGCGCGGCCAGCCAGCCCGTGGTGCAGGAGCAGGGCTTCTTCTCCTGGCTCAAAAGCCTGTTTGGTTTTGGCCCAGCCCCTGCGCCCGCACCGGCCCCCGCACCAGCCAAACCCACAGGCCAGCGCGATGGCCGCCGTGGTGAGCAGCGCCGCCGCCCCTCAGAGCGCGCAGAGCGTACTGAGCGTGGCGAACGTGGTGAGCGCAACAACACACGCCGCAACGAGCGCAGCGAACGCGGCTCTGACAACCGCAACCCACGCCATAAAGACCAGCGCGACAACCGTGAAAGCCGCGACCCACGCGACAACCGCGAACAACGCGAACAACGCGAACAACGTCAGCGTGAACGCCAGCCACGCAACGAGCCTGCCACGCAAGAGCAGCAGGACTACCGCCTGCCCCAAGAGCACACCGAAAGCCAGGAGCAGCGCCCCAAGCGCGAGCGCAACGGCAACGACCGTGCAGAGCGTAACGAGCGCAGCCAAGAACCACGCCGCGAACGCAGCCCACGCCCGCAGGAAGCACCCAGCACCCCTGTGGACAGCGAAAGCGCCGTAGTGGTTGCAGCCCCTCTGGCCAGCAACGCGAACAGCCCTGCCCCTGAAGCTGCGTACAACACCAGCCCAGAGCAAGACGACTACAGCCAAGCCGCCCCCGCTGACACCGCCAGCCTGAGCGACAGCGAGGAAGCGCCACGCAATGGCCGCCGCTCCCGCGACCGCTATGGCCGCGACCGCCGCAACGGCCAGCGTCCCGAGCGCCAGTACAGCCCGGCCCCCGAAGGCTTTCATGCTGAGAGCCAGGACGCTATGGATCTCACGCCCATAGAAATTGTGCTACCCGTACCCTTGGACGGTGAGGATAGCGCTGCAGCAGCGCCAGCCCGCCGCAGCTACTTTGCTGATGTCATGCCCGCTGTTGCCCAAGAAGATGCCGCAGCGCCAGCCGACAGCAGCACAGCCCCTGCAGCAGCCCCCAAAGCCGAGCAGGTCACAGAAAGCACAGAGGCCATTGCTCCACAAGAAGCTGCCAGCCCTACGCAAGCAGAGGCCCCACAGGCCGAGGACAGCAGCGCCACTGCTGCCCCCGAGCAGCCCGCTTTTGCCCTGCCCGTAGATAGCCTGCAAGCCCTGGCCGCACAGGCTGGCCTGCAATGGGTGCAGTCTGATGCTGACAAAGTCGCCAGCGTACAAGCCGCTATCGCCGCAGAGCCTGCCCCCGTCCACATCCCCCGCGAGCGCCCTGCGCCCGTCGTGATGGATGACGGCCCACTGGTACTGGTCGAAACGCGCAAAGACTTGGGCAACCTCGTGCTGCCCTTTGAGCAAGAACAACAGGCCTCCTAAGCCTGTACACAGCCCCCGTCATTGCCAGCGCTGCGCGCGATGACGGGGCACACAAACGGCCAAGGGTATTTACCGGAGATTGCACACCCATGTTGTTTCTACTCTCGCCCGCCAAGTCGCTGGATTACGAAAGCCCCCTGCCCCCGGATGTCGCCCAGCTGGCGCACAGCCTGCCCGCCTTCATCCCCCAATCTGCTGAACTGATAGCGCTGCTGCGCCAGCTTGCCCCGCAAGACCTGGCCAAGTTGATGGGCATTAGTGACAAACTCGCCCAGCTCAACGCTGCCCGCAACGCCGCTTGGAGCACCGACTTCAGTGCCGACAACGCCCGCGCTGCCCTCTTCGCCTTTAATGGCGATGTGTATGAAGGGCTGGATGCCTATAGCCTGAATGCCCAGCAAGTTACCTGGGCGAACGAGCACCTCATCATGCTCAGCGGCCTCTACGGTGTGCTGCGCCCCCTGGACTGGATGCAGCCCTACCGCCTGGAAATGGGCAGCAAACTGGCCAACCCACAGGGCAGCAACCTCTACGCCTATTGGGGCAGCCGCATTGCGGATTACCTCAACCAACGCCAGCAGGACGACAGCCAGCCGGTAGTCGTCAACCTCGCCTCGCAAGAGTATTTCAAGGCTGTGGATACCCGCACCCTGCGCGCACAAGTGGTCGAATGCGTCTTTCAAGATTACAAGAACGGTGCTTACAAAATCATCAGCTTCTACGCCAAACGCGCACGCGGGCTCATGGCACGTTGGGCGATTGAGCAACAAGCCAGCCGCCCCCAAGACCTGCAAGACTTCAACTTGGAAGGCTATGCCTACGCCAGCACCGCCTCCACCGCCCAGCGCTTGGTGTTTCAGCGCCAACAAGCTGCCTAATGCGTAATGACTTGACTATGCACAGCCCCGAACAATCCACCCTAGGCAAAAGCGTTGCCTACGCCGACCAATACGACCCCAGCTTGCTCTACCCCCTGCCCCGCGCCCCACAGCGCAGCACTTTAGGGCTGGCCGAAGGCGCAGCACTGCCATTTTTTGGCGCAGACCTGTGGACGGGCTATGAACTGTCTTGGCTCAACCAGCGCGGCAAGCCGCAAGTGGCGCTGCTGCAAGCCACCATCCCCTGCGAAACCCCCTGCCTGGTAGAGAGCAAATCCTTCAAGCTCTACCTCAACAGCTTTAACAACAGCCGCTTTGACGACAGCCAGGCCGTACTCGAACACCTGCGCCGTGACCTCAGTGCCTGCGCCTGGCACGGCGCAGAGCAGCCGGCCAGCATAGGCCTGCGTCTGGTACTGCCGGAAGACTTTGACCAACAGCCCCTGCAAGAACTCAGCGGCCTGAACCTAGACCGCCTGGACATTGAATGCCAGCACTACCAACCCGCCCCCGAGCTACTGCGTGCCAACCATGACGAGCCGCCCGTCACCGAGGTGCTGACCAGCCGCCTACTCAAAAGCAACTGCCTCGTCACCGGCCAGCCCGATTGGGGCAGCGTGCAAATCAGCTACACCGGCGCACAAATTGACCAGGAGCGGCTGCTGCAATACATCATCAGCTACCGCAACCACAACGAGTTTCACGAGCATTGTGTAGAGCGCATCTTTACCGACATCTGGCAGCGCTGCCGCCCGCTCAAACTCAGCGTCTATGCCCGCTACACCCGCCGGGGCGGGCTGGATATCAACCCTCTGCGCACCAGCCACCCCCTGGCCATGCCTCCCACCGTGCGCACAGCGCGGCAATAGGGGGCGGGCCAGCAGCACTCACGCAGTGGCGGGGCTGTGCGCCTCCAACCACCGCCGGGCCAGCAAGTCCCAAAACCTGGCCCCCAACGCCAGGTTGTCGTCATTAAAGTCATAGCCCGGGTGGTGCAGGCTGACTCCCTTTTCCCCATTCGCGCCATTGCCTATCCAGCCGTAAGCGCCGGGCACAGCTTGCAGCATAAAGCCGAAGTCTTCGCTGGTCATGGCGGGCGCAATCTGCGGGTGGGTGTTGTCTGCGCCGACCACTTCGGCCATGACCTCGGCCATAAAGGCGGCTTCGTCTGGGGTGTTGGTGGTGTTGGGGTAGCCGGGTTTATGCACGTAAATGGCCTGGCATTCATGGGCGGCGGCGATGTGCTCGGCCATGCGCTCTATGCCTTGCACCAGGGCGGTCTGGGTATCGTCGCGCAGGGTGCGTAGGGTGCCGTAAATCACGGCTTCGTTGGGGATGATGTTTTCTACCGTGCCCGCTTCTATCTTGCCGATGGTGAGCACGGCGCTGTCCACCGGGTCCACGCGGCGCGATACCAGGGTTTGCAATTGGGTGACGATGGCGCAAGCCACGGGGATGGGGTCTAGCGTGGTGTGCGGCAGAGCGGCATGACCGCCTTTGCCACGCACACGAATTTCAAAGCGGATATTGGCGGCCATGATGGGGCCAGCGCGCACCGCCATTTGCCCCTGGGGTAGGTCAGGCCAGTTGTGCAGGGCAAATACCGCCAGGCAGGGAAAGCGGGTAAACAGGCCATCGTCCATCATGGCCTTGGCTCCAGCACCGCCCTCTTCTGCTGGCTGAAAAATCAAATGCACCGTGCCTGCAAAGTCGCGCTTTTGGGATAGGAGTTGCGCCGCACCCAGCAGCATGGTGGTGTGGCCATCGTGGCCGCAAGCATGCATCTTG
>CAZMMM010000142.1:0-5788 GCA_964567385.1 uncultured Comamonas sp. | reverse complement strand
GCAACAAATACCACTTCAAGCCGCCAGCCCCAGCAACTCATCCACGCCATACACCTGCGCTAGGGATTGCAGGGCGGTCGGGCAGTTTTGCAGGCGCAGGCTGCGCCCCTGGGCTTGTGCATGGCGGCGGCAGGCCAGCAGCAGGGATAGGCCAGCAGAATCAAACTGCTGCACCGCTGCCGCATCCAGCACGCCCACCGCCTGGGCAGGCCAGGCGCTGATTTGCGCACTCAGGCTGTGCAGCAAGGCAGGGGCTTGGGAGGCCGTGAGCTGCGCGGGCAGGGTGATGAGCGGTGGCTGCTGCTGGTTCATGCCTATTGCGCCGCCTTGGCATCAGCCTGCATTTCGCGGCTGGAGAGGGTTTGAATCAGGCCATCAATGCCGCTCTTGTTCAGCTCTTGGGCAAACTGGGTGCGGTAGGTTTCCACCATCCACACGCCCAGCACGTTCAGGTTATAGACCTTCCAAGGCTCTTCGCCCTTGCGCTCCAGGCGAAAGTCCAGTTGCACTGGCTCACCCTTGCCGTGTACCTCGGTGCGTACCAGTACGTCGGTATCACCAGGGGCGGCGCGTAGGGGTTTGACGACGACTTTCTGGTCGCTCACTTGCGACAGCGCACCGGCGTAGGTGCGAATCAGCATGGATTTGAAGGCTTGCTGCAATTGCTCGCGCTGCGCCTCATTGGCTTGCCGCCATTGGGGGCCAACGGCTGCGGAGGTCATTTTTCGGAAGTTAACGTGAGGCATGACCTCTTTATCCACCACGGCAGAGATGCGCCCGACATCACCGCCACGCAAGCTGGGGTCAGACTTAATCATTTCCAGCAGGTCGGCAGACAGGCGCTGAATCAACGCATCCGGCGCTTCTACAGCGGCGTTGGCCGTCACTGCCGCCAAAGGCAGCCCCAGCGCCAAAGCTGCCGAGGCCAGCAGAGTCGCCATAGAACGGCGGCGCAGGGGCTGGGCAAGGAAAGTGTGCTTTTTATTCATGGGTTTGCGTCCTTCAATCATCAAAATCTTCGATTCGACCGTCATTGGCATCATCTGCTTCCTGGCCGCTGCGCTGGCGCAGATAGAAGTCGCGCATCAGGCTATAGCGGTCTAGGGCGATGGCATCCAGGGTGTCCGATGCGGTCAGCACCCCCTCACGGGCGCTGATGAGGCGCAGCCCGGTCAATGCATTGCGGTGAGAGACAGGATGCATGCTGTCCAGCACATAGCCCTTCCAATCCACCGGCAAGGCCACGGTATCGCGCAGAGTGGATGGCCCCAGCAACGGCAGCACCAGATAGGGGCCGGGTTTGAAGCCCCAGTGCCCCAGGGTCTGGCCAAAATCTTGCTTCTCGCGGGGGATTTGCGCGGGCGTGGCAATGTCCAGCAAGCCGCCCAGCCCCAAGGTGGTGTTGGTGGTAAAGCGCACCATGTGGTTGTAGGCTTTCTCGCCCTTGCCTTGCAAGGCATGGTTGACCATGCTCCACAAATCACCCAGATTGCCAAAAAAATTACTGACCCCGGTGCGCACCGGCTGGGGGGTGACGGTTTGATAGGCTTTGGCGGCGGGGCGCAGCACGGCATCATCCACCGCATCGTTAAAGGCCATCATCGAGCGGTTATAGCCCTCCCACGGGTCTTGCGGGTGGGCTACTGCGCCCTCGGGCAGGCCGGCGCAGCCGCTTAAAGTTCCCAAAGCGCCCACGGCCACGGCCAGCACCACCGCGCCTGCCATCTTGCGGCCACGCCCATTGCCGCTACCACTAGGTTCGGGCTGCTGCCCCTGTTGTTGCATATCGTTCACCTTGTTGATGTAGGAATCCATATCAATCCGAGCTGCCGCCCTCTTGCGCTTTGCTGTAGAGGAATTGGCCAATCAAGTTCTCCAGCACCACCGCTGATTGCGTAGCCACAATGCGGTCGCCAGCAGCGAGGTTGTCATCATCCGCACCGGCCTCAATGCCGATGTACTGGTCGCCCAGCAGGCCACTGGTCAAAATTTTGAGCGAGCTGTCTTTGGGGAAGGCGTAGCGCTCTTCCAGCGCCATGTGTACCGTGGCTTGGAAGGTCACATCGTCAAAGCTGATGTTCTCCACCCGCCCGACTACTACACCAGCGCTTTTGATGGCGGCCTTGGGCTTTAAGCCGCCAATATTGTCAAACCGCGCAGTCACGGGGTAAGTGGGCTGAAAGCTCAAACTCAGCAAATTGGCCGATTGCAGCGCCAAAAACACCAGTGCCAATGCGCCAATCAGCACAAACAGCCCGACCCAGACATCATTTTTTGAATTTTGCATAGCAATTATTCCCAAACTATCCCAAACGTTTTTTCAAATACTGAACATGGATGCGGTCAGCAAAAAGTCCAAACCCAGCACCGCTAACGAGGCCACCACCACCGTGCGCGTGGTGGCGCGAGACACCCCCTCGGGCGTAGGCTTGGCGCTATAGCCTTGGTAGAGGGCAACAAACGTCACCGCCACGCCAAACACGATGCTTTTGATTACGCCGTTGGCCAGGTCGTACCACCAATCCACGCCATCTTGCATCTGCCCCCAGAACGCGCCGCCATCCACGCCAATCAACAGCACGCCCACCACCCAGCCGCCAATCACGCCCACGGCGCTAAAAACGGCGGCCAGCAGCGGCATGGCCACCACCCCCGCCCAAAAGCGCGGAGCCAGAATGCGGCGCACGGGGCTAACGGCCATCATCTCCATGGCGGTGAGTTGTTCGCCCGCCTTCATCAGGCCGATTTCAGCGGTCAAGGCCGTACCAGCGCGTCCGGCAAACAGCAGGGCGGTGACCACAGGCCCCAACTCGCGCAGCAGCGACAGCGCCACCAACAGCCCCAACGCCTCTGCCGAGCCGTAGCGCTGCAAGGTGTAATAGCCCTGCAAGCCCAGCACAAAGCCGACAAACAGACCCGACACCCCAATAATCGCCAGTGAGTAATTGCCCAAAAAGTGAATCTGCTCGCCCACCAAGCGAAACCGCGCCAGGCAAGCGGGCAGCAGCGCTAGCATCTGCAACAGCAGCCGCGCCCCGCGCCCCAAGGCGGCCAGTTGCTGGCGCGTCCAAAAACCAATAGCGGCCAGCCACGTCATGCCTGCCTCCCAAAATCTTGCTCCAAACTGGGCGCGGGGTAATGAAATGGCACCGGCCCCTGCGGGCGGGCATGGACGAACTGCTGCACCAGCGGGTCGGGATTGGCCATAACCTCTTCAGGCGTGCCTTGGGCAGCAACACCGCCAGCGCCCAAGATAATCACCTGGTCTGCCACGCGGAAGGTTTCCTCCACATCGTGAGAAACGAGGATGCTGGTCAGCCCCAGCGCATCGTTCAAAGTGCGAATCAAACGCGCCGCCGTGCCCAAAGAAATCGGGTCTAGCCCAGCAAAGGGTTCGTCGTACATGATGAGTTCCGGGTCCAGCGCAATCGCCCGCGCCAGCGCCACGCGCCGCGCCATACCGCCGGAGACTTCGCTGGGCATCAAGTCCCGCGCCCCGCGCAGGCCGACGGCGTGCAGCTTCATCAGCACAATGTCGCGCACCATGGCCTCGGGCAGGTTGGCGTGCTCGCGCAGGGGGAAGGCCACATTGTCAAACACCGTCATATCTGTGAACAGCGCCCCAAACTGGAACAGCATCCCCATGCGCCGGCGCATGGTGTAGAGCTGGCGCTGGCTCATCTGCCCCACGTCCTGCCCATCAAACAACACCTGCCCGCTTTGGGCGCGGTGCTGGCCGCCAATTAAACGCAGCACCGTGGTTTTGCCGCCGCCGGATGCGCCCATCAGCGCCGTCACCTGACCCTTGGGCACTTGCAGGTTCAGGTCTTGAAAAATCGGGCGGCTGCCGTAGCCAAAATGCACACCGCGCAGCGCTACCAGGGGCGGGCTGGGGGATAAATCAAGCGCTGGCGCTACGGCAGAGGCCAGAGTGGAGTCAGTAAGCGAGGACACAGAAATTCTGAAACTTGTGCAAAACGCTCTATTCTGCCTATTTCCCCTATCGCTGGGGCTGTAATAGGTTTCTTCTTAGGAGGGCTGGCCCTCAAGCCCCCACGTGGGCGGTGTAGTCGGCGGTTTGCTCCAGCCTCACTTCATGTTTTGGCAGCGCACTTTCCCCCACCCGTCATCGCGACTTTTTCCCCGCCGTCATCGCAAGCGCAGCGCGGCGATCTCCTCAACTTGGGCGCGGGTACCAGGAGGTTGCCGCGTCGCTAGCGCTCCTCGCAATGACGGGTATGCCTCCTCAGCAGGGCGCAAACACCTCCTCCAAGCTAGCCACATCCAGTACCCGCAAACTCCAAGTTTGTAGCTGCTCGCTACTAGCCTGCTCAATTTGCGCAATGCGTTCGGCCGGCAAGGGGCCAAAGCGATGAATAAGCAGCCTTTGCAGTAGCTTGCCTTGGCCTTCTGCCCTGCCCTTGAGCAACCCCTTTTGAATACCCTGCATGATGCCTTGCATCAGGCCTTCTTCCTTATAGGCTTCGGCCCATTGGTCTAGTCGTTTGCTCAAAGTCATTTTTAGCTCCTGGAGATCTTGCACCTCGGGTAGATCTAAATGGTGGTTGCGGCCACGTCTGAGCCAGACCGCTCTTATCCAGATGGCAAAGGTGCGTTGTAGTTCCTGATTGTCGCTCAGCCAAGCTTGCAGCAGCTCAATGAGGTCTACCAAGGCTTGCTGGCTTTCGGGCTGTTCCAGCTCTATGGCAGTGGATACCAAGTTGTTGATTTGCCGCAGCTGCTCGCTGCTGTAGCGGTTGTTTTCTATCAGCAGGTATTGCAGCTGGGGTAAAAACTGCGCTACCAGCCCTGGGGCTCTGGGGATGAGGAGGCCGATATTAGTTGGCTGCTGTCCATTTGGCATCACCGTTATAGAGGACGATAGGCAGCACAGGCGGCAGCTTCTTGCCTGGCAGAACCTGTTTGGCCCGTATCAAGTCCTGATAGAGCAAACCCACATAGGTCATGATGCGCACCGCCATCCAAGGGTCAGTTTTGCTTTGAAACTCAATCAGCAGGTAAAGATACATCCACTCGCCATCAGCCCTCACCCTCCAGACGACATCGTCTGCCCTGTGGCGTAGATCGTCGGTAACGTAGCTGCCAGGCATTTTTTCTAAGGTGGAGTAATCCAGGCTGTGCAGCCACTCATCGGGAATAAAACCCAGCACCAAATCCCGCACCACTTCTGGGGCAGAGAACAAAAGCTTGTAGGAAGCATCAGCAGATTGGGACATAAAAAACAGGCCTTTCCCCAGATGATTGCATTTTATGCAAAGGGCCAAAGCAGTAAATGCGCTGCCTTGCAACGGCCTGCCCAAGGCACTCAAGCCCCCCACACCTGAATCGGCAAATCCTGCCAGCACTCCTGGCGCTGCCAGATTTTTTCATCCCAGGGCGTACCTGGGTTGCGGTTAAAAATGATGAGGTGCGCCTCATCCGCCCCCACGCGGGCGGTGTAGTCAGCGGTTTGCTCCAGCCCCACCGCCAGCACCGTATCCAGGCTGCCGCGCTGAATTTTCAGTTCAATCACGATGCGTTGCAGTGGGCCGTACATGCCCTGCTCGGGGTCGGTGGGCCATTCGATAAACAAATCCGTGCGTTTTCTGCCCAAGCCATATTCACGGCTGATGCGCCCGCCGCCGTTGATAATGCGCTGCAAAAACGCCTGCATGATGAGCTGGGGCGCGGCTTCTTTATAGCTAAAGCCTTCACTCCAAATATCGGAGTGTTCACGGAAGAACTGCTGGAAGGCCGCCAGCAGCTTGGGCATATCCAGCCGGTGCTC
>CAZMMM010000141.1:0-5800 GCA_964567385.1 uncultured Comamonas sp. | reverse complement strand
CGTGCCAACTTTGTGGGTGCGTTGTTTTTCTTCTTCTGCCCTAGGGGTGGGCGCTAGGCGCGGGCTGCTTGGCACAGCAGCACCCCTGCCCACTGGCACGGCTGGGGGTGCGCCAACCGGGGTTTGGCACAGGTTGGCGTGTGCCAAGCACCCCAGGCTGGCAGGGGTGGGGCTATGACAGGCCTACAATCTGGCGCAGTTTTTTGGTAAGCGATGGAAGAACCCGCAGGTTCTAAAGAAGGGCAGGCAATGGGGGGTATGAACAGCATCAGCCTAGACGCGGCAGAGGTGATGACCGGCATTAGCCGCCGCACACTATGGCGGCGGGTGGCAGATGGCCGCCTGACCAGCGCAGACAAAGACAGCCGTGGCCGCACCACGGTCGTGCTGGATGGTGATTTGCTGGCCCTGGTGCAAACAGGCCTGGGTTTAACGCTGGATGCCCCAGCGCAAAGCGCTTTGGTGCAGGCCGACACGGGCCATGCCCAAGCCCAGGCAGAGCTAGGCGCCCAACTATTTGACAGCGCGGGCAAGCTGCTGCCTGCGGCCCACACTGCGGCCCTGTACTGGCTACAGCAAGCCGCCCAACAGGGCCAGGCCGATGCCATGCACTGGCTGGGGCTGGATGCCGCCCAGCAGGGCAGCGCCCCTAGCAATCACCACCAGGCCCTGGCCTGGCTAGCGCAAGCCGCAGCCCACGGCCATGTGATTGCCCAGCAGCAAGTGCAAACCCTGCTGGAGGGGGGGCTGCGGTGAGCGGGGCTGGGCGCTGGATTGCGGTAAAGGAGTACTAGATGAAATACCCCATTGCTATTGAGCCTGGGAGCGATACGACCGCTTGGGGCGTGGTCGTGCCCGACTTGCCCGGCTGCTTCTCAGCGGCAGATGAGGGGCTGGATGAAGCCATCGAAAACGCCAAGGAGTCCATTGCACTGTGGATAGAAGAAGCCATCAGCAACGGAGATGCCATCCCCAAGCCGTCAAGCATTACCGATTTACAAAAAAGCGGTGAATACGATGGCTGGATCTGGGCGGTGGCAGAGGTTGACCCCGCCTTGATGGATAGCACGATAGAGCGCATCAATATCACGCTGCCTCGGCGCATTCTGGCAGTGCTGGATCGACGCGCCAAGGCAGCCGGGGAAAGCCGCTCTGGCTATATTGCCCAATTGGCCATGACCGCCTGATGTAGCAAGAGCTATCCCCTCAGTTTCGCCCCCAGCGCCACCCCCGTATGCGTCCCCGCTGCCACCACATCTTCCGGCGTGCCTTCTGCCACGATGCGGCCCCCGCCTGCGCCGCCTTCGGGGCCTAGGTCTAGCAGCCAGTCGGCTTCGGCAATCACGTCTAGGTCGTGCTCGATAACGACAACGCTGTGGCCGCCATCGACCAGGCGGTGCAGGACGTGGATGAGCTTGTCCACATCGGCCATGTGCAGGCCGACGGTGGGTTCATCCAGCACATAGAGGGTGTGGGGGGCTTTCTGGCCACGGCGGGTGATGTCGTCGCGCACTTTGGAAAGTTCGGTCACTAGCTTGATGCGCTGCGCTTCGCCGCCCGATAGGGTGGGGCTGGGCTGGCCCAGGGTGAGGTAGCCCAGCCCTACGTCTTGCAGCAGTTGCAGCGGGTGGGCAATGCTGGGCATGGGGGCGAAGAACTCGACGGCCTCGTCCACCTCCATTTGCAGTACCTGGCCAATGTTTTTGCCGCGCCAGGTAACGGCTAGGGTTTCGGGGTTAAAGCGTGCGCCTTGGCAGGTGTCGCAGGGTAGTTTGACATCGGGCAGAAAGCTCATGGCAATGGTGCGCAGCCCCTGGCCTTCGCACATGGGGCAGCGGCCTGCGCCGGTGTTAAAGCTAAAGCGCCCGGCGGCAAAGCCGCGTGCCTGCGCTTCCAGCGTGGCGGCAAAGAGTTTACGAATGGCATCCCAAAAGCCGATATAGGTGGCCGGGCAACTGCGCGGGGTTTTGCCAATAGGGGTTTGATCGACTTCCAGCACGCGGTCAATGCTTTCCAAGCCGGATAGGCCGGTGCAGCCGACCAGGGCGGGGGTGCGGCCAGCCTCCAGCGCTTCACGCCCGGCCTTGGTTTGGCGCTGTGCGACCCAAGCGGCTACGTTGGTGAGCAGCACATCCCGCGCCAGGGTGGATTTGCCGGAGCCGGATACGCCCGTCACCGCCACCAGGCGCTGTAGCGGCAGGCGAGCGCTTAGGTTTTGCAGGTTGTGTAGGTGCGCACCGTGCAGGGTAAGCCAGCCAGGGGCGGCATCTGCTTGTGCTTCCAGCACAGGGCGGCGCTGCCCCCGTAGCGGGTGGCGCATGGCGTGCAGCAGGTAGCGGCCTGTTTGCGAGTCCGCCGCGCTTTGCACATCGGCCACGCTGCCCTGGGCAACCAACTGGCCGCCGCGCTGCCCGGCGCTGGGGCCAATGTCAATGATGTGGTCAGCACGGCGGATGGTGTCTTCATCATGCTCAACGACGATGAGGGTATTGCCCTTATCGCCCAGCTTGTGCAGGGCGTTGAGCAGGATTTGGTTATCCCGCGCATGCAGGCCAATGGTGGGTTCATCCAGCACATAGCACACGCCTTGCAGGTTGCTGCCCAGTTGCGCGGCCAGGCGGATGCGCTGGGCTTCGCCGCCCGATAGCGTGGGCGCACCTCGGTCAAGGGTGAGGTAGCCCAGGCCAACCTCTTGCAAAAACTCCAGGCGGCTGGCGATTTCTGGCAGCAGGTCGCGGGCAATGTCGGCCTCTCGCCCGGATAGGGTCACCGCCGCTAGCCATTGGCGCAGTTCGTCCACGCTGAGGCGGGCCAGGTCGGTAATGCTGTGGCCAGCAAACCGCACGGCGCGGGCGGTGGGGTTGAGGCGTGTGCCTTGGCAACTGGGGCAGGCAGTGTCGGCCAGGTCTTCTACCTCTTGGCTGGCAAAGCTCAGTTCGCGGCCTCGGTTATCGCTGGCTAGTTGGCTGTCGTCATACACCTTGCGCTGGTCTTTGTTGAGTTGTACGCCCGTGCCCACGCAGTCCGGGCACCAGCCATGTTTGCTGTTGTAACTGAATAGGCGCGGGTCTAGCTCGGCATAGCTGGTGGCGCATACCGGGCAGGCGCGTTGGGTGGAGAACACTTGCACGCTGCCAATGCCTGCACCATCGCCGCCTGCTGTCATGGCGGTGGCCAGTTCGTCAATGCCATGCAGCACTTGCACCACGCCTTTGCCCAGTTCCAGCGCTTGCGCCAGGTGCTGGCGCAGGGTGGCTTCATCTTGGGCGCTGATCAGAACGCTGGCCACGGGCAGCTCAATGCTGTGCTCTTTGAACCTGTCCAGGCGCGGAAAGCCGGTGGTGGGCAGGAATGCCCCATCCACCCGCAAATGGGTGTAGCCACGCGGACGCGCCCAGTCCGCCAGCTCGGTATAAACGCCCTTGCGGTGGCTGACCAACGGAGCCAGCAGCCCCACCACCTGCCCGCCAAACTGGGTGATGAGCTGGGCGGCAATGCTGTCCAGGCTTTGCGGCTGCACAGCGGCATCGTCATGAATGCAGTGCTGCACCCCCAGCTTGACGTAGAGCAGGCGCAGAAAATGCCAAACCTCAGTCGTCGTGCCCACGGTGGATTTGCGCCCGCCGCGAGACAGGCGCTGCTCAATCGCCACGGTGGGCGGGATGCCATAGACGGCATCCACCTCTGGCCGCCCAGCGGGCTGGACGATGCTGCGGGCGTAGGCGTTGAGCGATTCCAGATAGCGGCGCTGGCCTTCGTTGAACACAATGTCAAACGCCAGCGTGGATTTGCCGGAGCCGGATACGCCGGTAATCACATTGAACTGGCCGTGGGGAATATCCACATGCAGGCCGCGTAGGTTGTGCTCTTTGGCGTTGACCACTTCAATCGCGTTTTTAACGGGGCGGCTGGCGCTGGATGCAGGGGTAGGAGCGGCAGGCAGCAGCATGGGGGCCACTTCTTGCACCAGCTCGCCGCCCATGCCCATGGCCAGCTCGTACTCGCGCAGGGCGGCGGCGGTGTGGGAGTGGGGCACTTGGCGCAGCTCTTCAGGCGTGCCTTGTGCGACCAATTGGCCGCCGCCATCGCCCCCTTCGGGGCCGAGGTCAATCAGCCAGTCGCTGGCGCGGATGATGTCCAGGTTGTGCTCAATCACGATCAGGCTGTGCCCGGCTTCCAGCAGCTTCCTCAGCGCCCGCATGAGCTTGGCAATGTCTTCAAAGTGCAGGCCGGTGGTGGGTTCGTCAAACAAGAACAGCGTGCCTTTACGCGCTAGCGCCTGGCGGGATTTGGCCTGGTTTTTAGCGGCCTCGGCCAGAAAGCCCGCCAGCTTGAGGCGCTGCGCCTCGCCGCCCGAGAGGGTGGGCACGCTTTGGCCTAGCTGCACATAGTCCAGCCCCACGTCCACAATAGGTTGCAGGGCGCGAATCACTTCGGTGTCATTGGCAAACAGCGCGGCGGCTTCGGCCACGGTGAGCGCTAGCACCTCGGCCACGTTCAAACTCACCATGCCCCCTGAGCCTGCCGAAGGGCGCTCTATGCGCACTTCCAGCACTTCCGGGCGGTAGCGCTGGCCGTTGCAGTCGGGGCAGCGCAGGTACACGTCAGAGAGGAACTGCATCTCCACATGCTCAAAGCCGGAGCCGCCACAGGTCGGGCAACGCCCATCCCCGGCGTTAAAGCTGAACTTGGCAGCGGTATAGCCGCGCTGCTGCGCTAGCGGGGCGAGGGCAAAAATCTCGCGCAGGCTGTCCCAAGCGCCTACGTAGCTCACGGGGTTGGAGCGGGCGGTTTTACCAATCGGCGATTGGTCCACAAATAGCACATCGGCCAGGCGCTCTGCACCCAGCAGGCGGGTGAATGCGCCGGGGCTTTCCGTGGGCTTGCCAAAGTGACGCAGCAGGGCGGGAGCCAGAATGTCCTGAATCAGCGTGGATTTGCCGGAGCCGGATACGCCCGTCACCGTGACCAGCCGTTGCAGGGGGAAGGCCACATCAAAACCTTGCAGGTTGTGGGCGCGAACGCCTTCCAAAATCAGGCGCGGGGTGTTGTCTTGCACCGCCCGCTTAAAGCCAAAACCCACTTGGCGGCGGCCACCCAGATAAGCGCCGGTCAGGGTATCAGCCTGGCGCAGCTCCTCGGGTGTGCCGTCAAACACTATCTGCCCGCCGCGTGCGCCAGGGCCGGGGCCCATATCAATGATGCGGTCGGCAGCAAACATCACGGCGGGGTCATGCTCGACCACCACCAGGGTATTGCCGGCATTTTTGAGGCGCTGCATGGCTTGGTTGATGCGCTGCATATCACGCGGGTGCAGGCCAATGCTCGGTTCGTCCAGCACAAACAGGGTGTTAACCAGGCTGGTTCCCAGCGCGGTGGTGAGGTTGATGCGCTGCACCTCCCCGCCCGAGAGGGTGCGGCTTTGCCTGTCCAGCGTGAGGTAGCCAATGCCGACATCGCATAGATAGCGCAGGCGGGTCTGGATTTCTTCCAAGATGAGTTGCAGCGCCTGGGCTTCTGCCGTAGCGGTGGCTGTAGTCGCTTCCAGTTGCTGAAAAAAACTTTGCAGCCGCACCAGGGGCAGGCGCATCAAATCATGCAGATGCAGGCCGGGCAGGGCATCGAGTTGCTCGCGGCTCCAAGCTACGCCTTGGGGCATAAAGCGCTGGGCGGGCGCTAGCACGGCATCAGCAGCGGCCTTGCTGCCTACGCGCCAGAGCAGGCTTTGCGTTTGCAGACGCGCCCCGCCACAGCAAACGCAAAGCCTGCTCTGGCGCGTAGGCAGCAAGGCCGCTGCTGA
>CAZMMM010000140.1:0-5807 GCA_964567385.1 uncultured Comamonas sp. | reverse complement strand
CAAATTTAGTAAAGTGAGTATTTTTTCTGGCCTGAATAACCTCAACGACATCACCATTGATGCAGATTATTCCGCTATTTGCGGCTATACCGATGAGGATATCGACACCGTATTTGCACCAGAGCTGCCCGGCCTAGATAGGGAAGAAATCCGCGCCTGGTACAACGGCTATGGCTGGACGGGAACCAAGGTGTACAACCCGTTTGATTTGCTGCTGCTATTTGATAAACGAGAGTTTCGCCCTTGGTGGTTTGAAACTGGTACGCCGACATTTTTGGTAGATTGGCTGACCCGTCAGCGCTATTTCACTCCACAGTTACAGCGGCATTTCTCTAGTTTAGAGCTAATGTCCACCTTTGATGTGGAACATATCGAAGCCTCGGCCTTACTATTCCAAACGGGCTATATCACCATTCAAGGGGTGCAGGAATATTTACCGGGCCAGCGTATCTACTGGCTAGGCTACCCTAATCGTGAAGTGCAAACCAGCCTAAACAATGCTCTGCTACCCGCACTGGGGCTGCAAGGCCAGGTCATGCTAGGCCATCGCCTGCAATTGCTAGCCTTGCTGCAAAGCAATGATTTTTCAGGACTGGAGCAGCATTTTCATAGCCTGTTTGCCAGCATTCCCCACGATTGGTATCGCAACAACCCGATTACCCAATACGAAGGCTATTGGGCCAGCATTTTCTACAGCCATTTTGCGGCACTGGGGCTGGATATTCGTCTGGAAGATGTGACGAACCAAGGCCGTATTGATATGACGGTGCTGTTTAATGGCCATGTGTATATTTTTGAATTCAAGGTAGTAGAAAACAGCCCGCAAGGCAAGGCATTGGCGCAGCTACAAACCAAAAACTACGCTGACAAATACCGCAGCCGGGGTGAGCCAATGCACCTGATAGGTGTGGAGTTCAGCAAGGACAGCCGCAATATCGTGGCCTTTGAGGTGGCAGCAGCCTAGGTACCTCCACCCCCTATCAGCCCTTAGCAATCCCCATGCACCAAATTCTGCTTCTACTGCCCACCAGCCTGCCCCAGGCCAATAGCGCCAGCGAGCAGCGCTTTACCCTGTGGACGCTGGCCGCCGATGGCAGCCCCCAAGCCCAGCGCTGGAGCCTGCCCGAGCTACTAGCCCAGCCCCAGGCCAGCCGCGCCGAGCTATTGCTGCTGCTGCCTATGCACAGCCTGTCTTGGCACACCAGCACCCTGCCTGCTGGCCTGCGCCTGACGGGTGATAACCGCCTACTGCCCCTGCTGCAAAACCTGCTGGAAGAGCAATTGCTGCAAGAGCCGGGCAGCTACCACATTACCCTACCGCCCCAGGCCAGCGCCCAGCAGCAAGCCGCCCAGCCCAGCCTGCTAGCCGCTTGCCAGCACGACTGGTTGCACCAGTGGGTCGAACTACTCGAACACAACGGCCTGAGCGCCGCCCGCATCCTGCCCTTTGCCCCGCCCGAGCTATTGGCCAACGCCCCCCTGTGCTGGGAGGATGAGCAGCACCAGCCTTGGCTGGCCGTGCTGCACCAGGGCCAGCCCCTGACCCTGCCCATGCAGGCCAGCGCTGCCGCCTACCTGCCCCAGCCCCTGCCGCCCGCCCACCTGCAATGCCTGCCTGCCGCCGCTGCCGAGGCCAGCCGCCTCTGGGGTAGCGATGCCGTCGCCCTGCTGCCCGATGCCGCCTGGGCGCAAGCCGTAAGCAGCAGCGCCTGGAACCTGGCGCAGCACCGCCTGGCCGCTGGCCGCAAGCAGCGCCTGCAACGCCAGGGGCGCAAGCTCTGGCAAGACCTGCTGGCCGCGCCGCAATGGCGCAGCACCCGCTGGGGAGTGGTGGCGCTGGCTGCCGTGGCCATGCTGGGGTTGAATGCCCGCTGGTGGTGGGCTAGCCACAGCTTGGCCCAGCAGCAAGCCGCCGTGCAGCAAGCCACCCAGCAAGCCTTCCCCGAGCTGACGGTGATTGTTGATGCCCCCCTGCAAATGCAACGCGCCCTGCAAACCCTGCGCCAGCAGGCCAGAGTGATGGCCGCCGATGATTTGCTACCCCTGCTCTCTGTGGCGGGGCAGGCGCTGGCACAGCCCAGCTTGGCCAGTGCCGCCCCCAGCCAGCTTGACTACGATGGCCAAAGCCTCAGCCTATCGCAATTTGCCCAGCCCCTGAGCAGCGCACAAAACGACGCACTGCTGGCCCAGCTCCAGCCCCTGCTGGGTAGCAGCGGCTACCGTATAGAAGCGCAAATTGCTGATAGCGGCACCATCACCCACTGGCGCATCCTGGCGCAATAGCCCGCACAAGAAAAGCACAAGCCGCATTCCCCATGTCCACTGCAAAACCCCAGCCCAACGCCCCCGGCAGCACAGTAGCGCCGGGCAAAGAGGCCACCCCCACACAGCGCCCCAGCCAACGCCATGCCATGCTGCTTCTGCTGGTTTTGGCCTTATGCATAGCCTGCTGGCTGCCCCTGCGCGGCATGCAAAAGCTGGCCCCGCGCCAAGCCCAAGTGCAGCAGCAATGGCAGCAGGTACAGCAACTGGGCGCACAGGCCCAGGCACTGCGCCAGCAAGCCCAGCAACTACCCAGCAGCAGCGCCCCCAACAACCCAGTCCAGCAACAAGCCGCTATTGAGCAACTGCTGCCCAGCGGGGCCAGCCTGCAATTGAACGGCCAGCAATACCGCGTGCAACTGGCACAAGTACCCGCCCCTGCCCTGGCCCAGGCGCTGGAGCAACTGCAACAACAACTCCCCCTGCGCACCCAAAGCGCGCAATGGCAATTAAGCAATGGCCTGGTCAGCGGCAGCTTGGTGCTGGAGGCCACACCCTGATGCTGCCCCGCCGCCGCGCTACCCGCACTACGACCAAGCCCACCCGCCGCCCCATGCCAGCCACGCAAGGCTGGCGCTGGGCCGTAGCCGGCGCTGGTGTGGGCCTGCTGCTGGCCAGCCTGATTTACGCCCCGGCACGCTGGCTGGCCGGGGCAGTGGCCAGCGCCAGCCAAGGGCAGCTGCAATTACACGGGGCACAAGGCAGCTTGTGGCGGGGGCAGGCTTACCTGCACCTAGCGCCGCGCCATAGCGGCAGCTATACCCTGGCCCAGCCTTGGCAATGGCAGCTGCGCCCCAGCTGGCAAGGGTTGGCCCTGCACCTGAGCGCGCCAGATTACACGCCCGATGGGGCCATCACCCTGACAATTCGCCCCTGGCAAGGGCAGGTGCAATGGCAGCTACCCCAGCTGCGCTTGCCGCTAGAGCTGCTGCAAGGCCTGGGCGCACCGTGGAACACCCTGGGCCTAAGCGGCTGGGCCAGCCTGCAAGGGCAAAGCGGCCACTGGAGCTGGCGCGGCGCTGGCCCACACTGGCCCAGCGCCCTGCAATGGCAACTGGGGGATGTGGCCAGCCACCTCAGTACCTTGCCCAGCCTGGGCAGCTACCAAGTCAACTGGCAGCCCCCCGAGGGCGATGCCCCCGTGCTACTGGTACGCAGCCTGCGCGGCCCCCTGCGTATTGAGGGCCAGGGCCACTGGCGCAATGGCCGCCTGCGCTTTAGCGGCCAAGCCGAAGCTGACCCAGAGCAGGGCGAGGCACTTAGCCACCTGCTCACCCTGATAGGCCAGCGCAGCGGCTATCGCAGCCAACTGCGCTGGGAATAGCTTTAACGCATCTGCCACTGCAAGGTCAGGTAAGCCGCTCGCCCCAGTTGGGGGTAGCCAAAGGCGGTTTCATACTGCTTGTTGCCCAAATTGGCCACGCGCAGTTGGGCGCTGAGGCTGGGGTTGATTTGGTAGGCAACGTGGGCATCCACCGTAGTGTAAGCACCCAGTCGCACGGGCTGATAGGTAACAAAGTCGGTATCGGGGCGGCTACCTACACGCAGCACGCTAGTGCCTACGCGCCAAGCGCCCAACTCTTTATCCACATTGACTGACCACTGCTGCTTGGCACGGCGCAGCAGCGGGCTGCCGTTGGCAGTGCGGGTGGAGAGCTGCTCCAGCGCGGCAGAGACTTGCCAACCGTCATGGGCAAAGCCATAGCTCAGGCTCCAGCCTTTCAGGCGGGTACGGCCGGGCATGTTTTCCATTTGAGTGCTGCCAGCGGCAATCAACTGGTCCACGCGGTTATCAAAGCGCAGCAGCTTGGCGCTGTGGTTGGCGTAGTTCCACTGCACACCGGCTTCGTAGTTTTTGCCGCGCTCGGGTTGCAGCAGGGGGTTGCCGTCATACGGTGCGCCCCATTGGCCATAAAGCTGGTCAAAAGTGGGCACACGCAAGCTCTTGCCGTGGGCGGCCAGCAGGCGCAGGCCAGCGCCCACATCCAAGCCGTAGCTGATGCCGTAGGTGGTAAAGCCGCCAAACTGCGAGTTATCGTCACGGCGCAAATTACCCTGCCAGTGGTGGCGGCCGGCATTGCCCGTCAGGCCGACAAAGCCCGCATTGATATGGCGCTGGCGCACGCTATAGGGCGTGGTGGTATCCACTTTTTGCTCTAGGCGCTCCAGCCCGGCCAGCACCATGCCCAGGGGCGTGTCGATATGGTTATCCCAGTGGTAGCTGGTTTGCTCGGTGCGCAGGTGGTTGTCGCTCCAGGCGGCTTGCAGGTATTGCGTCTGGTCGATGGAGTGGCCAATGGCAAAGCTGGTGCTCCAATTGGGCATCACCCCCCCTTTGAGCGCTAGGCGGCCAACCCGGCTTTGCAGGTCGGTGAAGGGGTTGTTATCGCCAGGGCCATCGTCCATATAAGACTTGCCTTGGGACTGCATCCAGTTGCCTTCCAAACGCCAGTCGCTGTTGATGGCGTAGCCCACGGCCAGTTGCACCGCGCTTTGGTCAAAGCCATCGCGGTCAGGGTGGTAGGTATAGGGGCCAGCAGCAGCGCGGGTGGCAGAGCTGCCGCGCTCTTGCACACGGCTGAGGCTCAGTTGGTAATCCCAGCCCGCTTGTGCGCCGCCCAGGCTCAGGCTGGCGGCTTTGTGGCCGTACTCGCCCACAGTGGCAGAGGCTTGGGCGCTCAACGCCTTATCCGCCCCTTGGCCACGGCGGGTAAAGACTTGAATCACCCCGGCCACGGCATCGCTGCCGTACAGGGCAGACATGGGGCCTTTGACCACTTCAATGCGCTCAATCAGCTCCAGCGGCAGGTTTTGCAGGTTCAGCCCGCCATACACCGCCGAGCCATAGCGCACACCATCGACCAGCAGCAAAGTCTGCTCCCCGCTGGCACCGCGAATAAAGACCGACTGCGCCTGCCCGCGCCCACCATTGGCCGAGAGCTGCACCCCCGCCAAACGCTGCAACACTTCAGCCAGACCACGCCCTGGGGCAGCGGCCTGCAATTGCTCGTGGGTGATAACTTGCACCTCGGCCAGAGTGGCTTCTACCTTGGCGGGGCTGCGGGTGGCGGTGACGACGGTTTCGCCCAATGTGCTATCCACAGTGGTATTGGTATTGGCCGCAGTTTGGGCGTGGACGGGCAACAAGGCACAGGCGGCAGACAGGGACAAGCCCAGGCGCTGCGCCAAAGACAAAGATTTTTTTTGCATGAGACAAGAAGGATTCGAGGAGCTGCGGCGACCCCGCCACAACCCACGCTGCACACCAGCCGCGCCCGGCTGCTGCGTTCAGGTGCAGAAAGGCAGGGCTGGAACTGTTTTTGGCCGGTATCCAGACTGGCGCACCACACCGCCAGCGACCTTCCCACCATCACATTCAGGATGGCAGTGGCTGGCTTGCAAAAGCTGGGGTGTGTGGGTGCGCGCACTGTTGCGGGGGCAGTACATGTGAGCATGTTTCCCGTTTAACTATCAGGCCAGAGCAG
>CAZMMM010000139.1:0-5897 GCA_964567385.1 uncultured Comamonas sp. | reverse complement strand
CTGGCCGAATGGGTGGGTTACAGCCCGGCCATGCTCAATGCCAGCTCGGCCTACTTTCCGGCGGTGGGCTGGGTGGTGGGCGCTTGGGTGGCGCTGTGGTTGCTGGGTTTGTCTGCCCTGCTGCCTAGCACTGGCGCAGGGCTATGGTTGGCAGCAGTGGCCGCCATTGCCGCCAGCGCGTGGCTAACTGGGGCTTTTCATGAAGACGGCCTGGCCGATATGGCCGATGGCCTGGGCGGCAGCGCCCAAACCAGCCAAGCACTAGCCATCATGAAAGATTCGCGCCTGGGCAGTTACGGTAGCATTACCTTGGTGCTGGCGCTGCTGCTCAGGCTGGGCTTGCTGGTATTACTGGCCGCGCAGGGGGCGTTGGCGCTGCTGGTGGGGGTGGCGGGGGCACACGCCTTTTCCCGACTTGCACCCTTGGTGGTGATGCGCAGCCTGCCCTATGTGCGCGATACCGATACCGCCAAAGCCAAGCCGCTGGCACAAACCCTATCGGCGGCGCATTTTCGGTTGGCTTGCTGCTGGGCTGCGCCTGCGCCTTTGCTGTGGGCGCTGGCAATCGGTTGGGGCAGCGCGGTAATGGCGCTGCTCTTATGGGCGCTGGCCTTGTGGCGGGTGCGGGCGCTATTGCAGTGCCGTCTGCAGGGCTTTACGGGCGACACCCTGGGCGCTGTGCAGCAGGTGTGCGAACTGGCCTTGTACCTGGGGCTGGTGTTGCAATGGCCGTAATAAACGGTAACGCGCCTAGCCTGTGGCTGCTGCGCCATGCCCTCGTGCCCCAGGCTCAGGGGCGCTGCTATGGCGCAAGCGACTGGCCTGCCTGCCCAACTGCCACCGCGCAGGCAGCCCAAGCCGCCCTAGCGCAGTTACAGCAATGGCAGCAGCCCCTAGCGCTACACCTCTACGCCTCCCCCTTGGGGCGCTGCCAGCAGTTAGCGCAAGCCCTGCAAGTGCTGTGCCCCAGCGCCACACTACACACCGACCCACGCCTGTGCGAGATGGACTTTGGCACTTGGGAAGGGCGTTTGTGGAGCAGCCTATCCGTCGCCGACTTTGCCCCCTGGATGGCAGATTTTGCCCACCAGCCCCCCGCCCCCGGCGCAGAAAGCGTAGCTACCGTCATGCAGCGTGTGTGTCAGGCTTGGCAAGACTGGGCAGCCCAGCCGCCGCCGGGCATTACCCTTTGGATGACCCATGCTGGGGTGATACGCGCTGCGCAGTTGTTGGCGCAGGGGGTGGCTTATCCAGCCAACGCCGAGCAATGGCCTGCCACTGCTGTGGCTTATGGGGATCTGTGGCGCTGGTGCTAGGGTGAGCCCTCTATGCATATTGTTAGCTGGACTACGGAGCTTTCGCTTGCAGGCGTGAGCGAGCGAAAAAAGGGATGCGATGGCATCCCTTTTTATTTATACACCTAGGTTGCGAATCTTCTCAGTAAGAAAGAGATGCAGTCAATCAGCGAATTTGAATGCTTTCTACAGACTTTCTCAATGCCTGCTCATAGGTTGAAAAATCATCTTTGGTAGAGTTGAAGTTGAAAATCAGCATCTGTTCTTTATAGCCTGTAAACAGCATGATGTTGTAAATATCTGTATCTACGGCTGAGGAGGTCATTTCCATATATCCCCATTGCCTACCCGCTAGCGTAATTACCTTGTTTTCTTTCCACTCCAGACCAGGAATCAGCTTGGGAAACATCTGCGTAAAGGCTTGTCTGACTTCATCTTCTTTGCCCTGTGGGATGGTGTTGGGCTTTAAATCATAGGCAATTGTTGTACTTGCTGACGCATTGCCAATGACATATTTGGGTGCGCCTGTCTGTGGGTATTTGATATCCAGCACCTCTTTTGCAAGTGGCTGAAACCCTTCAGGAGCTTCAAAAGAAATGGCGCCATCATCCAGACTGACAATTTCTGCCTGTGCCAATGTGTTGGCTGCAAACATGGATAAGCCTAAAACCATGGTTGAAATTATCTTTTTCATATTTCCATCTTTCATAAAAAATAAAATCAGGCCGGTAGCTGGCCTGATTGCTGGGATTTTACTGTCGGTATAAAGGAAGCTTGACCAAGGCTGGCAATACCTGAGCGCGGGTTGCGCGAATGTCTGCGCCTACCTGGTGAGAGCCCCTGTTGGCTGCGATATCAGGAATATTCTTGGCGTAGTGAAAGCTTATTACATGGGGTGTGCCTGCATCCTGAAAAAACTTGAAGGCATTAAACTCCAGAAAATCACCGTCCTTCCTGGTAGAAGTTGGATAGAAAAAGTCCAAGAGAACCACCCCAGTCTGTTCGTCCGCTTGGAGTGCAAATTGCATATGAGGGTATTGTTGTTTGAATTGCCTAGCTAGGCGTTGTGCATGCTGCAGGGGCTGATTGCCTTCTGGATGCACCGGGTACACCCGAAAATCTACCAGCTCTGACCAGCGACTGACTGCCTCGCCTGGCAAAAAATACTCGAATATCGGTACGGCTTGTTGCGGTGCTTGTACTCGTAATTCAAACTGCTTGCTCGCAAAATCCAGTACCTGAGTTTTTTCTATCGAAGGGCGTGTTAAATCAATGGCTGTATTTTGGGGTGTGCCAGTGGGTATAGACACACAGCCTAATAGTAAAGAGAGTAATAGCCCAGAAAATAATAAGCGTATCCAATGCATTTGATATTTACCTGTTTTAAGAGATTTAATGAAAACCAGACGGCCTCGCAAGCTGGCAGCGGTCTGGAGTGTTGACTAAACAGCTGGGGCATAGTGTGGGTATATGCCGCAGTCAACTGACATAATTAAATGCAATTATAGCGGTGTAGATGGATTCGGATTTGGGTGGCATGGTGTTTGTCAATTATTCGCATTGCCACCTCTGATTTTGGCTCTCTTCACATTTGTTCCAAGGCCATCTCGCAGGCCCCGCAGTGGATGTCTACGCCTTCCCTGGCCCAGGCTTTGAGCTGGCACGTGGGGCAGGTGTAGCGCACACGGTCAACGGGGCGGGGGGGCTGGGGCAGGATGATTGGGGGTAGTAGCGGCTCGGCCTGAGGCGCTGTTGGTGCGGCGGTAACGGCAGGGCTGGGGGCTATGGTCTGCACCGGCGGTGGTGAAACTTCCAGCACCACTCCGGCCTCTTGCAGGGCTTGCTGGCGGCTGTTGCTGTCGTAGCTGGTGCGGGGAATATGGCGGTCAAACCATTGCAGCTCAAAGCCCTGGGCCAGCAAGTCTCGGCAGGCACGCATGAATGCGCCTTCTGGCTGTATGTAGTGGCTCATGTGCATGCCCGTATCTTTGCCATCGGGTAGGCCGGTGGCGGATGGCTCCAGCCCAATTTCCCGCATTTTGCTGGCCCATTGGCGGTTGTGCGGGTTAGACCTGCTGGGGCTGCCCAGGCGGTCTTGCCAGTGGTGCACCATTTCATGCACCAGGGTAGAGAGCACTTCTTCCACAGGCCGCAGCGTAAAAAAGCCTGGGTGCAGGCCCAGCTCATCGAGCAAGTCCCCTCTTTATTGATAAAGCGGTTGTGGTGGTGGTAGCCAAACTGCTTGCCTGAGGCGCGCATGGTAATCAGGCAGGGCGGTAGCTGCCCATCAAACAACTGGGTGTTGAAGTGGTCAAACGCCCATTGCAGGCTGCTGTAGAAACGCACGCTAGGGCTGTCAGAGGGGGAGGGGGGAGGCATGGGCGATTTAAAAAGAATGGGCTGCGGGTGGCCGGGCAACGGTATTTTCCCTAAAACAACGGCTTTTTGTTGCATTGCAGCAGTTGAGCTGCTACATTTAGCGGCTATGCAAGTGTTCAGCGCCTTCTATTTTTACTTTTGGTTCTCTGTCCAAGGCGGATGAGAGGCTAGCGCTCGCACACCCACGAACACCAAGCTCCCCAAAAACCGCCGCAGCTGCACAGCCCGGCGGTTTTTTGTTTTTCCACTTTCTTCTCCTTTACTTTTCACCCCATTTTTTCTAAAGAGGTTTGCCATGAATGCTCCACAACATCCTGACACCAACCCCAGCACCGATGCCTGGTATCGCAGCTCTGCACCTAAAACTGGCCAGACTGACGACGAACGCATTGAGGACATCACCGTGCTACCCCCACCCGAGCATTTAATCCGCTTCTTCCCCATCCAAAATACCGCTGCTGAAAAGCTGGTGAGCGATACCCGCAAAAACATCCAGCGCATCATGCGCAACCAGGACGACCGTCTGCTGGTGGTTGTGGGGCCTTGCTCCATCCACGACCCACAAGCCGCGCTGGACTACGCCCGCCGCCTGGCTGATGTGCGTGAGCAATACCAGGACACGCTGGAAATCGTCATGCGCGTCTATTTTGAAAAACCGCGCACCACCGTTGGCTGGAAAGGCTTGATTAACGACCCCTACCTGGATGGCAGCTACCGTATTGACGAAGGCCTGCGCATGGCACGTCAGCTGCTGATTGACATCAACCGCCGCAATACATTGGCGATTTGATTAGCTGGGGCGCGATTGGTGCGCGTACCACTGAAAGCCAGGTGCACCGTGAGTTGGCCTCCGGCATCTCTGCGCCCATTGGCTTTAAGAACGGCACGGACGGCAATATCCGCATTGCCACCGACGCGATTGCCTCGGCCAGCCGTGGGCACCACTTCCTGTCGGTACACAAAAACGGCCAGGTGGCGATTGTGCATACCGCTGGTAATCAGGACTGCCACGTCATCCTGCGCGGCGGCAAAGCGCCCAACTACGATGCCGCGCATGTCGCCGCCGCCTGTGTGGATTTGGAAAAAGCCGGTCTGCCCGCCACCTTGATGGTCGATTGCAGCCACGCCAACAGCAATAAACAGCACGAGCGCCAAAAGGATGTGGCTGCCGACATTGCCGCGCAGCTGGCCGCTGGCTCGCAACAGGTATTTGGCGTGATGCTGGAAAGCCACTTGGTCGCGGGCGCACAAAAATTCAGCGCTGGGCAAGATGATGTGTGCAAGCTGGCCTACGGCCAAAGCATTACCGATGCCTGCATTGGCTGGCAAGACACAGTAGAAGTGATTGAAACCCTGGCCCAAGCCGTAGAGCAGCGCCGCGCCAAGCTGGGGCTGGGGACAGCTCAACAGCCCGAAGCAGCTTTGGCTTAACACTGCCAGTCTCTAGCGACTTACCCCTAGACAAGCAGAGGGCAGCCACGGCAGCCCTCTGTTTTTTGTTGTCCCTATGCCACCTGAGTGACAATCGAGCAGATTTTTTGCCTAGCACTGGGGTAAGCTGGTTGCTGTTACTTTCCCATTTATTTGCCAAAGAGGAATGCCATGGTCAGTGAACTGATAGTGCGTTTGCACCCTACGCAAGAATACCGTGTGGACTTGTCCCGCCTAGACCCCATGGGCAACGAAGAAGCCCGCCGCTGGCTGGATGACCAGTTCATCGCCCTGGAATGTGAGCCCCTGCGCGCCAGCGGCAAAGTGCTGCTGGCCGACAAGGTGCTGGTGGTGGCTGAGGCCGCTGGCCAACGCCTGCTGGAAGACGAGGCCTGGCTGCAAACCTATGGCCGCGCCACCCAGGCCGTGCTGACTAAGCCCGTGATTACCGTTGACGTGGCAGCGATGGCCGTAACGTACTAAAAGCGGTACGCCCTGCGCCAGCAGCGCAAACTGCTAGGCCAAACACCCACAAGCACAGTACAGCGGGCAAGCCCGTACACTGTGCTGTTTTTTTGCCCGTTTTTTGCCTGTTTTTGCTCGCCTTATGAACGCCCCTCTTGATGTCTCCTTCTTCCCCCGCAACGCCAAGCCTTTAAGCAGCTACCGCCCCTACTGGGCCAAGCGCTTTGGCACAGCGCCTTACCTGCCCATGAGCCGCGCCGAGATGGATCAGCTGGGCTGGGACAGTTGCGACATCGTGCTGATTTCTGGCGATGCCTATGTGGACCA
>CAZMMM010000138.1:0-5909 GCA_964567385.1 uncultured Comamonas sp. | reverse complement strand
GGGGGCGTTGCTGCTGCTGTGGAGCATTCCCTACACCAGTCTGGCGGGTAAGTTCAACGCCAATACCCAGTTGCTCTCGCTCTGGCCCTGGGTAGCCGCGCTGATGCTGGTGAGCTGGCAAGAGCGCGGTCTGCGTGGCCTGCTCGCCAGTGTCGGGCTGGGGCTGGTGGCGGCGGCCAGCATGCTTAGCAAGTATTACAGTGGGGTGTTTTTGGCGGGGCTGCTCGCCCCTATTTTTATGCACCGCATGGGGCGGGCTTGGCTGGCGACGCTGCGCCCCTATGTGGCGCTGCTGGTGTTTGGGGCGGCTTTGGCTCCGCATATCTGGTGGAACGCCCAGCATGACTGGGCGGCGCTGGCTTATGCCTTTAGCCAAGGTGGGGGCAAAACCTCTTGGTCGTATTTGCTGCGCTTTGCTTTGGCACCAATTTTCTATTGGCTACCGGCTTGGTTGGCGGGGGTGCTGCTGTTTAGCCGCTTGCACGCCCAGCAGAAGCAATTACCATTTTTGCCCGTGCTGGGGCAGTTTGCCGTGAAAAGCTGGCAGCGCCTGGGGCAGGGCGATACGCTGTTTTGGCTGGCGCTGATGCCTTGGCTGCTGACTTTGCTGTTTGGCCTGGCGGGGGTGGTGGAGCTATCTACGCCCTGGGCGATTCCGATTGGTTATGCCTTCCCGCTGCTGTGGCTGCGCAACTGGCGGGTACTCAGCCCCCAGGCGGTGGCGCAGGTGCTGGCTAGTCTGCAACGCTTCTGGTGGTGGGTGTGTGCGGCAGTGCTGCTAGGCGGCTTGCTGACGGCGCTAGTGGCCGCGCAAAAAGGCGATAGCAATTACTACCGCCCCAGCCAAGAGGCCGCCCAGACCATTGCCGCCGATTGGCAGCAGCGCCACCCTAGCGCCCCCTTGCAATGGGTGGGTGGGGATTGGGCAGAAAACGCCTTACTCAGTTTTTACGCCCTGCCCGGTTTGCGCACGGTAGCGGGCATGCCGGATGAGCTGCCCGCTCAACTAGCCGGTTTGCACGACTGGCAGCAGCGCCCGGGCTTGTTGCTCTGCCCCCTGGGGCGCTTGCCGCTAGAGGGCACAGCCGCTGCACTGGAAAATGCGCTGGCTCATCAGCCCTGCGTTCAAAGGGTACGCGCCTGGCTGCAAGCCCGGCAACTGCCTGAGCAGCTCCAGCATTACACCGTGAGCCGCCAGGGCTGGCGCTTTCCCCAGCCCCAGCCCTTTGGCTATGCGGTGTGGGAGTTGCCAGGGCAGCAGAGCACTGCGGCACAATAAGGCGCTATGCAATCCCCCGCCCCCACCACTGCCAGTGATGCGCCCTTGCCGCCCGGCCTTGCTGCCGCTGCTGATAAGTACGCCCAATACGCCCCCGCCGCCCCGGCTGCGGCCTTGCCCCGTGCGCCGCTGCGCCTCAGTTGTGTACTGCCCGCCTATAACGAGGCGGTGAACCTGCCGCGCTTTGTGCCCGCGCTGGCGCAGGTGGTGGCGCAGTTGACGGCAGATTTTGAAATCATCATCGTCAACGATGGCAGCCGTGATGACACCCACGCTGTCGCGCAGCAGCTGCTGCGCAGCGGCAGCGACCTGCCGCTGCGCTATATCGCCTTGTCACGCAACTTTGGCAAAGAGGCGGCGCTGTCCGCCGGTATCGACCATGCACGGGGCAACGCCGTGTTGTTGATTGATACCGACTTTCAGCACCCGCTAGAGCTATTGCCGCAAATGCACCAGCTTTGGCTGCACGGCTATGACATGGTGTATGGCGTGATTGCCGACCGTGCGGCAGAAAGCGGCCTCAAGCGTCTGGGCACACGCTGGTTTTACCGCCTGATGAACACCGGCAGCGCAGTGCAGATGCCGCCCAATGCCGGGGATTTTCGCTGGCTAGACCGCAAGGTGGCTGATGCCCTTAAAGCCCTGCCTGAGCGCCACCGCTTTATGAAGGGGCTGTACGCCTGGGTGGGCTTTAAAACTGTGGCGCTGCCCTTTGTGCCGCTGGACAGGGCGGCAGGCGCATCCAGCTTTAACCTGCGCCGCCTGGGTTCGCTGGCGCTGCTGGGGCTGACTTCGTTTACCACCTTGCCGTTGCGGGTGTGGAGCGTGATAGGCGGCCTGGTGGCCTTGGTGGCGCTGGGCTACGGGCTGTGGATTATTGTGGCCACCTTGCTATTTGGCGCAGAGCTGGCGGGCTGGCCGACGCTGGCGGCGGGCATCATGCTGTTCTCAGGTGTGCAGTTGATGTCGATTGGCATTCTGGGCGAATACATTGGCCGCATTTATGACGAAGTGAAGCAGCGCCCCAGCTACCTGGTCGCCCGTGATGAAGACCATAGTCCCTGGCGTGATGAGCAATCCTCTGCGAACAACCCAAAAGACTAAGCCCGCCATGCAGGCGCAGCAGCCACCATCTCCCGCCGCCCCGTTACCACTCTTGGCTCGTTTGCAGCAACTGCCCCAGGTGCTGCTGTTTGTGCTGGTGGGCGGCAGTGCAGCGGCGGTGCATTTGCTGGCCGTGGGCGCTCTGGTGGCCTGGGTGGGGCTGGCTCCTTTGCTGGCGAACGGGCTGGCGTTTTTGCTGGCCTTTATCGTCAGCTACAACGGCCATGCTTGGCTCACCTTTGCCGCCCACCAAGCGCGGGGCTGGGCGGTGGTGGGGCGCTTCTTTGCCGTGGCCAGCCTGTCTTTTATGGTCAATGAGCTGCTGTATGTGCTGGCGCTACAGTGGCTGCACTGGCATTACTTCTGGAGCCAGGCGGGCATTCTGGTGCTGGTTGCCGTGGGCACTTTTGCCATGAGTAAGTTTTGGGCGTTCAAGCGCCGGGAGGCAAGGTGATGCAGATGCACCAGCCCAACAACAAACCCATCACCCTCTGCGTTGATGACTATGCCCTGCACCCGCTGATTGACCAGGCCGTGCTGCAACTGGCGGGCAAGGGGCGCATCAACGCCACCAGTTGCATGAGCACTGCCCCACGCTGGGCGACGGCGGCGCAGGATTTGAAGCCCTTGCGCCAAAGCGGGCGGCTGGCCGTGGGCTTGCACTTCAACCTGACGGAAAGCCACGGCGGCCTTTACCACGCCCTGGGTTTGAAGCAGGTGATTGCTCAGGCTTACGCCGGGCGCTGGACGCAGGCGCAATGGCAGGCCGTATGGCGTGAACAGCTCGATGCCTTTGAAGCCGCCATGGGCGCAGCGCCCGACTTTATTGACGGCCACCAGCATGTCCACCAACTACCCGGCGTGCGCCAGGCGCTGCTGGCGGAAATCACCCAGCGCTATCCGGCGGATGCGCGGCCTTGGCTGCGCTCCACCGCGCCAGCGGGCAGGCTGTGGCTTGCGCCCAAGGCGGCCATCATCGCCTTGCTGGGGGGCTGGACGGCTACGCGCCAATGGCAGGCGGTGGGCTGGCGCTGCAACCAGGGCTTTGCTGGGGTGTATGGCTTTGATGCCCCCAGCCCCGCAGCCTACCGCGCCCACATGCAGGGCTGGCTGGCGCAGGTGGGGGCGGGCAGCCTCATCATGTGCCACCCGGCGGCAGAGGCGGTGGCTGGTGACGCCATCGGCCAGCAGCGCCCGGTGGAGTTTGCCTATTTGATGAGCGATGCTTTTGTGGAAGATTTGCAGACGCATGGCTGCATCTTGGGCAGCACGGCGCTGTAGTTTTTATAGAATAACTGCCCCAGAATCACAGGGATTACCCTAGGAATCAGGTAAGCTTGGCCTTGGTTTTTAATTAAAAGTAAGGAAGGCGCTGTGCTGAAAAATTTACTGAGCTTGTTTGGCCTGAGTAAGGGCAGCAAAGAAGAGATAGATAACATCAAACAAGCGACTTCCAGCTTAGAGGTGGCCAAAGCCATCAGCGCCCATGAAAACTGGCGGGCGCGACTGGAGGCTTTTCTGGCAGGCAACTCCACAGAAAAGTTCGTGGCTGAAGAAATCTGCTTTGATGACCGTTGCGACCTGGGTAAATGGCTGCATGGCCCCGGCAAGGCACGCTTGGGAAAAATGCCGGGCTTTACCGCCATGCTCAACCGCCACCAGATGTTTCACTACGCCGCCTCGAATGTGGTTGCCTTGACCCAGGCGGGCAAGCTGGAGGATGCGCAAAAGACGTTGAATGGCCCGTTTCAGCGTCACTCCGAAGAGTTGATTCGTGACTTGAAGAGTCTGGAAACAGCCCGCAAGGATTGATGGGCGCTGCTAGCTTTTTACAAGCTTTGCGGGTCCACATCCACCAGCCAGCGCACCAGGCTTTTGTGCTGGCGGCGCAGCTGATGCAGGCTGGGCTGCCAAGCCTGCAAAAAGCGTTGCAGCGCGGGGCGGCTGCCCGCTTCTAGCAGCATTTGGGCGCGTTCTATATTGGCAACGCGCTGCACGGCCAGCGGTATTGGTGGGTAGATAAATACCCCTTGGGCCGTGGCCAGCGCCTGCCCCAGTGCTGCGGCAGCACGTAGAAAGTCTTGGGCGGCCTCTTGCGTTTTGGCATCAGCGCGTAGCAGGGCTTGGAAGACGAAGGGCGGCATGCCCGCCTCTTGGCGCTCTTGCAGTTGCTGCTGGGCAAAGCGCGGGTAATCATGCGCCTGCAAGGCTTGGTAGAGGGGGTGCTCGGCCTGGTGGGTCTGCACCCACATCTGGGCGCGTCTGGCCTGTGTGGCCATAAATTGCGCATCACGCCCAGCGCGGCCTGCCGCTTGCAGTAGTAGAGAGAACAGCCGCTCCGGCGCACGAAAGTCGCTGCTGTAGAGCGCAGCATCGGCCTGCACAGCCGCCACCAAACTAATACGCCGAAAGTCATGCCCCTTGGCCACCATTTGCGTGCCTACCAACACATCAATTGCGCCGCTGTGCATATCGGCCAGTAGTTGCTGCAATTGGTCTTTGCCCTGGGTGGTGTCGGCATCAATGCGGGCAATGCGGGCGGGTTGTCCGTCAGGGCGCTGTACGTTGCGTAGCTGCTGCTCTAGGGCTTCTTGCAGTTGCTGGGTGCCTGCGCCCAGGGGCAGGAGGTCGGCATTGCCGCAGCCGGGGCAGTGGCGCGGCACGGGCTGGCTGGCGCTGCAATGGTGGCAGCGCAGCAGGCGCTGGGTTTTATGGAAAACCTGATGGGCGCTGCAATGGGGGCAGTCGCTTTTCCAGCCGCAATCGGCGCAGAACAGCACGGGGGCAAAACCACGGCGGTTAAGCAGTACCAAGCTTTGCTCGCCACGCTCCACCCGCTTGGTAATGGCTTGCAGCAGGGGGGGAGCCAGCCAGGTGTTTTTTGGCCATTGGTGCATAGGTAGCAGGCGCACCTGGGGCAGGGCGGCAGCGCCTACGCGGCTGGGCATGTCCAGGCGCTGGTAGCGGCCTGTGGTGCAGGCGTGCCAGCTCTCTAGCGAGGGGGTGGCGCTGCCCAGAATCACTTTCGCCCCCTCGTGCTTACCGCGCCACAGCGCCAGGTCGCGGGCATGGTAGCGTGCGCCTTCTTCCTGTTTGAAGCTGGGGTCGTGCTCCTCATCCACCACAATCAGGGCTAGTTGCGGCAGGCTGGCCAAAATGGCCATGCGCGTACCCAGCACAATACGCGCCTGCCCCAGGTGGGCGGCTAGCCAGTGGTTCAGGCGCTGTGCCTCAGTCAAACCACTGTGCAGGCTGACCACGGCTTGCGCCCCCCATTGCGGGCAAAAGCGCGCCGCAAAGCGCTCTAGCAACTGGGGGGTGAGGTTGATTTCCGGCACCAGCACCAGTACCTGCGCCGTGGGTTGAGCCATTAGCAGGGTTTGGGCGATGTGCAGATAGACCTCGGTCTTGCCGCTGCCGGTGCTGCCGTAGAGCAGGAAGGGGCCTGCATCGGCCAGGATGCGCTGGCAGACGGCACTTTGCTCTGGGGTGAGGGTGGGGGGCTTGGTGGGTGTAGTTAGTGTCA
>CAZMMM010000137.1:0-5916 GCA_964567385.1 uncultured Comamonas sp. | reverse complement strand
TGGGCGGTCATCATGCCCACCAGCTCGGCGGTCAAATCGACGTTGGACTCTTCCAGGGCGCAGCCTTCGATATGGCCAAAGCTGCCCGAGCCACCCGAGCCATACAGCACAGGGCCGGAATCTGACGTCTGCACCCAGTTGTTATTGCCCGAAGGTGCCAGCCCTTGGGGGTTGGTGAAGCGGGCCAGCGCCACTTTGCCCTCGGGGCGGGTGGTGCCGTTGGAGTAGGAGGCCATCAGCGTGCCGTCCTTGGAGACGCTCACGCCAGTCAGCTGGCCGGACTCAAAGCCGTCCTGGCTCATCTTGTCCACCGACCAGCCACGGCCTGTTTGCGTCATGCCGCTCAAGTCCACAGCGACAGAGGGTGCAGTACCACCGCCAGCAGCGGAGTTATGCGCTGTGGCTGTTACGGTGGTGCCGGGTGGCAACTTGCCGGTTGCGGGGTCGAAGTTCAGTGTGCCAATAGAAGTAGCCGTTACTGGAGGGTTGGCCGAAGGGTCGTCCAACTGGTCATACACCTCCCAGGTATCCGCCCCAGTCTTGACAAAGTACACCTCGATAGAGTGGGACACACCCAGGCTGTCATAGATATTGATGGAGGTGCCATAGGTGTGGCGTGGGGTTTCAGGAATGGGTGGGGTGGCTGTAGGGTCGCCCGCGCCCAGCTGGGCGGTAGCGGGCAGGTTGGCCGATTCAATCGCCACCTGAGTGGTTGCCTGCCCTTCCGTGCCTGAGGCAACGGGAAAGCGCAAATCCTGCGGCACTCCGCCGGTGGCATTGGCATCCGCCCAGCCCTGCACCTTGTCGCCATTGGCGGTGACCAGATAGCCGTTTTTATCGAGCTGGAAAGCGCCGTTGCGGGTGTACGCCACACCATCAGGGGTGTTGACTACAAAGAAGCCGTCGCCGTTGATAGCCATGTCCAGATTGTTGGGCGTAGGAGTAATCACCCCCTGGGTAAATTGCTGGGACACAGCAGCAATGCTGACCCCAATGCCATTGCCCCCGCGCGAGCAAGAGCCGCCCACGCCCATGGCGCTGGCCACCATCTCATTGAACTCAGCGCGCGAGCGTTTGAAGCCAATGGTGCTGCTGTTGGCAATGTTGTGGCCGGTTACGTCCAGGCTTTTGCTGGCGGCGTTCAGGCCGGAGAGTGCGTGGTGAAATCCCATAATGCGGCTCCTTGTGCAATCGATGCAGAAAATTTAAAAAACGGCCTTAACGCTGCCGTAGCTGATGCTCTGGCCATCGGCCAGCTCCAGCATCAGCCCTTGTTCGGTTACGCTGGTGGCTACCACGGCATAGGGAGCCAGTTGGGTCACGCCCACGGACTCATCGCCATTTTTGGCCACGACCTTGAAGCGCAGGTCGCTGACATCGCCCTCGTAGGCGCTGCCATCCCAGGTGAAGTAATTGCGCCCTGGGTTGGTATCGCCCAGTTCAATGGTGTCCACCAGCTGGCCGCTGGCGTTTGTAATCTGCACCTGTACCTGGCCCGCCAAACCATCCAGGTCAAAGGCCGCTGTACCGCGAATACTGGTGACGGCGTTGCCCTCGGCATCCTCACCCTCGGTAATGGCGACACCCAGCTGATTGCCCTCGGCCAGCACGGTGTGGCCAATCAGGTTGCTGCCTTGCAGCATTTGCAGGGTGGAGAACTGGCTGGTGACGCTGCCCACGGTGTCGTTCAACTTCTCAATGCCGCTAACGGTGCTGATTTGCGCCATTTGCGAAGTCATCCATGGGGTTCATGGGGTCCTGATGCTTGAGCTGGGCCACCAGCAAGGTCAGGAACTGGTCCTGCATCTCGGCAGCCGAAGTGCTGGAGCCGCTGCCGGCTGCTGTCTGGCTGCTGCCAGCAGCGCCTAGGCCAGCGGTATAGGTTGTGGTGTTAATCATGAGAGTGTGCTTTCTTCAAATCCGGTCTATGGCGGCGATAACGCAACTGCCGCGCTTTTACTGGCCTAACTGCAAGGTCTTGAGCAGTAAGGATTTGGCGGTGTTCATCACTTCCACGTTGTTCTGGTAAGAGCGCGAGGCAGAAATCATGTTCACCATCTCATCGACCGCGCTCACGTTGGTGTGGCTGACATAGCCTTGCTCATCGGCCAGCGGGTGCTCGGGCGAATACACCTTGCGCCCGGGGCTGTTGTCTTCTTCAATGCCCACCACTTTCACGCCTGCTGCGCCTTCTTCGCCCATGGGGGCGGTCTGGAAAACCACATGGCGCGCCTTATAGGTTTCGCCATCGGGGCCAGCGACCGCATCGACGTTGGCCAAGTTGGAGGCCACCACGTTCAAGCGCTGGGATTGGGCGCTCATGGCGCTGCCGGAAACACTGAAAACAGAAAACATCGACATGGCAGAAATCCTTTACAAATAAGCAGGCGGGCTTACTGCCCGGTGATGGCAGACAACAGCGTTTTAGAGGAGCCGTTAATAAAGCGCAGCGTGGCCTCATAGCGCACGGCGTTATCGGCAAAGTTGGCGCGCTCGCGATCCATGTCCACAGTGTTGTTGTCCAGCGCGGGCTGGGCGGCCAGGGAGTAATTCAGGCGCTTTTCATGGTCCCGCCCAAAAGCCGTGGTGGGCAGCTGCAAATGCTTTTCATGGGTCACGCTGGCACTGCGCTGGCTTTCCTGCGCCAGATTGGGGCTTTCAGTCGCGGCACGCAAAGTTTGGGCAAAGTCAAAATCCCGGGCCACATAGCCGGGGGTGTCTGCGTTGGCAATATTGCTAGACAGCACGCGCTGGCGCTCGGCACGCAGCACCAGGGCATCGGTTTGGAAGTTCAGGTTTTCAGTAATTTTGTTCAGCATGGGGCACTCCTTCATGCACGGGCCACATTGGCTCCAAGTCGTGCAGCGATTATGGAAAGCCCCGCTTTTTTCTAAACCCGAAAGAACGCCCCACATCCCCGTTTGTTCCGGGCTTTAAAACCAGGCCGCCGTCTTACAGTTGCCCCATCGTCAGGGCTTGCGCCTTGGCACTGTCAGCCATCCATTCACTTGCCTCTTGATTACCCACTTGCCCTCACGCCATGTACCAGCCCCTGCCCCAGCCCCCCCACCGCCTGCGCCGTGCGCTGGCCGTTGGCGTGGTTGTGGCCTGGGCATGGGGCGCGGGCATCGGCCAGACTCAGGCACAAATTGCCAATAACAGCCAAGAGCTCAATGCCTTGAGCGCCCAATGGCTAGAGCAAGCCCTGCCCCAGCAGGAACAAGAGCAAGAGCTGCCCCTGCGCCTGGAGGTGCAGATTGGCCAGCTAGACCCCCGCCTGAACTTGGCGCCCTGCCAGCAGGTAGAGCCTTATCTGCCTGCTGGCTCTAAGCTGTGGGGGCGCACCCGCATTGGTCTGCGCTGTGTGCAAGGCCAACGCCCCTGGAACGTATTTTTGCCCGTGACCGTCAAGGCCTGGGGCCCCGCCTGGGTGCTGGCCCACAACGTCAACGCAGGTGAGGTTTTACAACCCAGTAGCGCCATTGAGTCCGAAGTGGACTGGGCCGCCGAGACCTCCCCCATCATCGCCCTGCCCGAAGACTGGGTAGGGCAAACCGCCGCCCGCCACCTGCGCGCTGGCCAGGCTTTGCGCCAGGCCTTGGTACGCCCCCCTGAGTTATTCAAAAAAGGGGCCACCGTGCGCGTGCTGGCACATGGCTCTGGCTTTGCAGTGACCTCCTCGGGCACAGCACTGACTGGTGCAGGTGTTGGGCAAAGTGTGAAGATTCGCATGGATAATGGCCGTCTCGTGTCCGGTACGGTCAACGCCCAAGGCGATGTGGAGGTAGGGCTGTAAACAGCAAGCTCCCCCGCAACCCAATACGCTGCACTTGTAACCCCCTTTTACAAAGAAAGCGCTTAAGTTTTTACGGCAAGCGCCGATACCACTACCAAGCAGGTTCACCTGCACTGGATACGGAGAAGAGAAATGAAGGTCGGAATCAACAACAATCTTGAAGCGCTGGCAAGCAAAATCCAGCACAACGCTGCCCAAAACCTGCAACAAAAGCAGGCAGGCTCTGCCTCTGAGGTCATCTCAAGCAGCGCCCGCCACGCTCAGGCAGGGGTACCTGTGACAGTGTCGCAATCGGCCCGTTCGCTAGACCAAAACGCCAAAGCCTCTAGCGATATCGACATAGCCAAAGTCAACGCCATGCGCGAAGCCATCGCCAACGGGAGCTTGCGCGTCAACGCCGAGGCCATTGCCGACAAGCTCCTGGCCGATGCCAGCTTGTTCCTGGGCGCTAGCCGCATCTAAACGCGCACAGCGCTTACTCAAGCTAGCAAGAAGCCCCATCACTCTGGCAACACCTACGCTGAGTTTGCCCCAACCCACACACGCCCCGCTGCAAGCGCCAACTGCCTTTTCCGACCTTAGGCAGCTAGCGCAGATGCAACGGGGCTTTGTCGTGTCCGCCTCCCCCTCCACAAAGCCCGTATGAAGCTCGTACTCCGACCATGCAACTGAAACAAGCCCTGCTCCAAATTGATGGCATGCTAGATCTGCTACCCCCCCTGCTCACCGAGGGCGCGCCCGAGGCCACCGAGCAAGCCATGCACCAACTGCGCGACAGCATGGCCGCCTTTGTGCAACTGGCCCAGCAGTTTGAGCCCAGCGCCTTCACCCCCGACAACGTGCTCCACATGCAGCGTATCTCAGAGCGTTTGACGCAAATCCGTGGCCACATCACCAAAATGGGCGCCATCACCCAGCAACAGCTGCAAACCCTGCTGCCCGAGCAGGGCGGTGGCAACCACACCTATGGCGGTGGCCGTGCCATTCCCGCTGGTGCAGCGGCCTCTGTAGCACGGCTCTACCACGTCAGCGGTTAACGCGCATGAGCAGCCTCAGCCCCTGGGCCTGCCACCCTGCTGCCAGCCGTGGGCGGCGCTTTGCCCAAGCCCCCACCCCCACGCGCAACGAACACCAGCGCGACCGTGACCGCATCGTGCACAGCAGCGCCTTTCGCCGCCTAGTCTATAAAACCCAGGTGTTTTTAAACCACGAGGGCGACCTCTTTCGCACCCGCCTGACCCACTCGCTGGAAGTCGCGCAGATTGGCCGCAGCATTGCCCGCCCCCTGGGCCTGAATGAAGACCTGGTAGAAGCCATTTGCCTGGCCCATGACCTGGGCCACACCCCTTTTGGCCACGCCGGGCAAGATGCCCTGCACGCCTGCATGCGCGACTGGGGCGGCTTTGAGCACAACCTGCAAAGCCTGCGCGTGGTGGACTACCTGGAAGAGCGCTACCCCGACTATGACGGCCTGAACCTGAGCTTTGAAACCCGCGAAGGCATCCTTAAACACTGCTCCGCCACCAATGCCCGCCTGCTGGAAGCACAAGAGCCTGGCGGCGTGGCCCAGCGCTTTTTACTGGGACAGCAGCCCTCGCTAGAAGCACAGCTGGCCAATCTGGCCGATGCCATTGCCTACAACGCCCACGACGTGGACGACGGTGTGCGCTCTGGCCTCATCAGCTTGGAGCAGTTGCAGAGCATTCCACTATTTGCCCGCCATTACCAGCAGGCGCTGCAAGAACATCCCAAGTTGGCAGCCCCAGATGCCCAGCGCCGCCTGCTCTACGCCTGCATACGGCTGATGCTGACCGAACAGGTCTATGACGTGATAGACCACACCCGCGCCCAAATTGCCAGCGCAGGCGTTAGCAGCGTGGACGACGTGCGCCTGTGCGGCCAGCGCCTGGTCGCCTTTAGCAGTGCCGCCCACCAAGACAGCCAGACCCTGAAAACTTTTCTGCTGCACCAGCTCTACCGCCACCCCGAAGTGGAGCACACCATGGCCGCCGCCCAGCGCATTGTGCAAGAGCTATTTGCCCACTACCTGGCCCAGCCACAGGACATGGAGGCCCGCTACGCCCAGCGCGCCCTGCAAGCCCCCAGCCAGACCGAGCGCG
>CAZMMM010000136.1:0-5925 GCA_964567385.1 uncultured Comamonas sp. | reverse complement strand
CCCCAAGCTGGCCCGCCTGTTCGACACCAATGGCGATGGCAAAGCCGATCTAGCTGGCTGCACCCCTGGCTGGGGCTGCGAAGCAGTGCTGGAGCATCACCTGGATGCCTACAAGCTGCGCGACACCGTCACCCACCATCAGGGCAATTACGCGGCCCTGATTGCCGACACCCTAGCCCGCTACAAAGCCGGCCAGCCAGTTCTTTACTACACCTGGACTCCCTATTGGGTGAGCAATGAACTCAAGCCTGGCCAGGATGTGGTGTGGCTGGAAGTGCCCTTCTCTGCCTCACCCGGCGCACAGGAGGGGCTAGACACCACCCTGCCCAATGGCAAAAACTACGGCTTTGTTGTCAACAGCCAGCACATCGTGGCTAATAAAGCGTGGACCGACGCCAACCCCGCCGCCGCCAAGCTGTTCGAAGTCATGCAGCTGCCGCTGGCCGACATCAATGCGCAAAACCACCGCATGAGCAAAGGCGAGGACAAAGAGGCCGATGTGCTGCGCCACGTCAACGCCTGGATTGCTGCCCACCAAGCCACTTTTGACGACTGGATTAAGCAAGCCAAGGCTGCTGCCAAGTAAGCGCTAGCCAAAGCAGGTAAGCCTTACCTATTTACCCATGCCCAGGCGCTGATGGCAGCAGCACCTGGGCATGTACCGCTAGAACTGCCCTTTTCAACATAAATCAAGGACTAGAAAATTGATGGATACCCTGTTCACCCCTCACCGTCGCAAACTTATGCTCACCAGCGCTTTGGCTCTGGGTCTGTCGGGCTTGCCCGCACTGGCACAGCAGAGCAACACCGAGCTACCCGGCAAGGGCGTGACCGTACTACCGCTTAAAAGTAATCTGGCTGAAGAAACCTTCCAGACCGTGCTGGTCATGAAGGCATTGGAAGCACTGGGCTACACAGTCAAGCCCTATGAAGAAGTGGAATACCCACTGGCCCACCTAGCCGTAGCCAGCGGCGATGCCACGCTGATTGCCAACCATTGGAACCCACACCACGCCGAGTTCTACAAATCAGCAGGTGGTGATGCCAAGCTCTCGCGCCAAGGCGTGTACTCCGCCGGTGCTGTGCAGGGCTACATGATCGACAAGAAAACGGCTGATCAATACAACATCACCCACTTTGACCAGCTCAAAGACCCCGATCTTGCCAAGCTGTTTGACACCGATGGCGATGGCCGCGCCAACATCGTCGGTCCTAACGCTGGCTGGGGTGGTGAGGCGGTGCTGACCCACCAAATCAAAACCTTTGGTCTGGAAAAAACCGTGCAGTACACCCAGGGCAACTACACCGCCCTGATTTCAGACACCATTGCTCGCTACAAGGCAGGCAAGCCCGTGCTGTACTACGCATGGACACCCCACTGGCTGAGCAACGTGTTGGAGCCTGGTAAAGATGCCGTCTGGCTGCAAGTGCCCTATTCCGCCATGCCCGGTGTGCAAGCTGGCACCGACACCAAGCTACCCAATGGCCGCAACTATGGTTTTCCGCTGAATAACCAGTACATCGTCACTAACAAAGAATGGGTAGCGCAAAACCCCGCCGCAGGCAAGTTGTTTGAACTGATGAATGTGCCGATTGCCGACATCAGCGCCCAGAACCGCCTGCTGCAAGACGGGCAGAACAAGCCTGCGGATATTGAGCGCCATGTCAGCTCCTGGATTGCTGCCCACCAAAGCACTTTTGACGGCTGGATTGAGCAGGCCAAGGCAGCTGCCAAGTAACTTACTTCAGGGCCGTGGTGTGGGTTAAAGATGCCTCACCAGGCTGCAAGCGCAGCAGGCGCATGGTGTTACTCACATTGCCCACCTGGCTGCGCAGGGCCTGGGCGGCGGCTGCAACTTCTTCCACCAAGGCAGCGTTTTGCTGGGTGATGGCGTCCAGGTCAGCAATGGCGGTATTGATTTGGACAATACCCACTTGCTGCTCTTTGGTAGCGGTATTGATTTCAGCCAGCAGGGTATCAACCTGCTGCACCGCAGTCAGGGTTTCTTCCATACGCTTGAGTGCGCCATTGGTGGCATGGGTGCCATCGGCCACTCTGGTGGTTGATTGCTCAATCAACTGGCGGATTTTGTGCGCCGCCTCTGTGGTACGTGATGCCAGGGCGCGCACCTCGCTGGCGACAACGGCAAAGCCTCGGCCAGCCTCGCCAGCGCGGGCCGCTTCCACCGCCGCATTCAGGGCCAGCAAGTTGGTTTGAAAGGCCACGCTCTCAATCAGCTGGGTAATGCTTTGAATATCCTGCGATGCTTGGGTAATGCTGCCCATGGTGTTGCTGGCCGCCTGCACCGCGTCATAGCCACGGTGGGTCAAGGTGGTGGTTTGGGCGGCTAGCTGCGCCCCCTCTGTCGCCGAAGCAGCACTGCTTTCTACCGTGCTGGTAATTTGCTCCATGGCTGAGGCGGTGGACTCCAGGTTGCTGGCCTGGGCTTCGGTACGCATAGACAGGTCATGGTTGCCGTGGGCTACTTCGGTAACAGACTGCTCCAGCTGCACTACTTCTTCGCGCACGTCTTGCACCACCGTGCGCAAGTTCACACTGAGCTGAAACAGCGCCCGCTGTAACTGCCCAATGCTGCCCTGGCCACCTGTAGCAACTGGATAGGATAAATCGCCCGAGGCCAGCATATTCGCATCTGCCACCAAGGCCTGCAAAGGCGCAGCCATGCGCCGCTGCACCAGCCAGCCACCCAGGGCACTGGCCAGCAGCGCCACCCCCGCCACCACCGGCCAGGCAAGGCCCACGGCGCTTGCCAGCACAATGGGCGCGGCCACTGCCGCTTGCAAGCCCAGCTGCGAGGCCAGCGCCCCTGAAGACAGCCAGTGACCTGCCCGCCCCACTAAGCCAGAGCGCACCACATGGCCGTTATGCAGACGCAGGCTATCGTTACCGCGCAAGCGGGAGAACAGCTGCTCAGCCCTAGCCACCTGCTCTCGGCTGGGGTGGGTGCGCACCGATAGGTAGCCGGTAATTTGCGTTCCATCGCGCATGGGGGTGACGTTGGCCTGTACCCAATAGAAGTCACCATTTTTACGACGGTTTTTGATGAGCCCAGTCCAGGGCAGGCCAGCCTCAATAGTTGCCCATAAATCACGGAAAGCTTCTGCCGGTATGTCTGGGTGGCGAATGATGTTGTGCGGCTGCCCCAGCAGCTCATCAGCAGTAAAGCCGCTCACGGTAATAAATGCCGGGTTGCAGTAGGTGATATGCCCCTTGGTATCCGTCACAGACACCAGGGTCTGGTGGGGGGAGAAGTGGTATTCGTTATTGGTAACAGGGAGGTTTTGACGCATAAGGAAACGCTGGAGTGGGCTATAGGGGCCGCGCACAAAAAGGCAGGCAAAAAATAATCAGCCAGGCGGCAGCCTGAGCCATTGGGCTGCCAGCTCCTGGGCTGGCAAAGGCTTGCTGAATAAATAGCCCTGCACCATGTCGCACCGCAAGCTGCGCAGGGTTTCTAACTGCTCTTGGGTCTCTACACCCTCGGCAATAGTGCGTAGATTCAAGGCCTGGGCCATGCTGATGATGGTGGTAATAATCGCCATGCTGGCTTTGTCGCTATGCATATTGCGCACAAACGTCATGTCGATTTTCAGGTGGTTTAGTGGCAGGTTATGCAGACGCGCCAGGGAGGAGTAACCCGTGCCGAAATCATCAATGGCCAGGGTAAAGCCCATATCCACCAGGGTTTGGGCAGCCTTCGCAGATTTATCAGCGTTGTGCGCCAGGGCAGACTCGGTAATCTCCAATTCCAGCGCCTGGGGCGGTACCCCATGGCTCCGACAACGGCGCAGGGTGCGCTGTGCAAACTCATCGCCCATAGAGATTTCTGTGGCAGAGATATTGACGGCAATGCTGGGCACATTGGTGTAACCCGCCTCTTTCCAGCACTTCCATTGGCGGGCTGCGGTATCCAGCCCCCAGCTATCGAGGGCAGCAATCAGGCCACGCTCTTCAGCAACAGGGATGAACTCTGCCGGGCTAATCCAGCCCCACTCTGGCTCATACCAACGCGCCAGAGCTTCCACACCACACAGTTGGCCAGTATGGATATCCACCTTGGGCTGGTAGTGCAGTTGCAACCGCGACTGCGCCATAGCCTGCTCCAGCCGCTGGGCTATAGCCACACGTCGCTGCTGTTGCTCTCCCATCTCAGGGGTATAGAGTAAACAGCCACCCCCTTGCGCCTTGATTTGGTACATGGCCAAATCCGCGCAGTGCAATAGCTCGCTGATTTCAACAGCTTGCCTAGGGTAAATGCTTACGCCAATACTCACCCCTAGGGGGTAGGCGCGTTCTTTCAGTATCAGCGGCTGATCCAGTAACTTGACCAGTTCCTGAGCCAAGCACAATGGATTGCCCCCCGGCATTTGTAAACGTGCCAGCATGAATTCGTCGCCACCTATGCGAGCCAGAATGTCACGGCTTCCCTGGATAGATTGGAGTTTCTTGGCCACGCTTTGCAGCACTTGGTCACCCACGCCATGCCCCAGGGTGTCATTGACTTCCTTGAATCGGTCCAGGTCGGCAAACATCACCACCACCTGGGCATCGAATTTGTCAGCCTGATACATCAGGTCTTGCAGTTGATGCAAGCCATTTTGCCGATTGGCCAAACCCGTGAGGGCATCAAAATGCGCCAGGTACTGCATGTGCTGCTCGGCCTGCTGGCGTTTGCTTACATCTTGCAGCGTGCCATAGGCTCGCAGCGGCAGGCCAGTGGCATCGCATTCAACCAGGCTGCGCACCTCCAGCCAGGTGGTTTTTTGCCCTTGCTGCTGGCGAACCAAGAAATGATGCTGCCCCTGGCGGATACCTTTTTGCCATTGCTGGCACACCGTGTCTTGGTCATCAGGGTGCAGGCTGGCAAGCAATTGTTTTGACGGCTGGGGCTGCCCATTAGCAGTGCTGCCTAGCAAAATTGCCGCTTGGTCTGAAAGGTGGAACAGCCCGTCAAATAAAGTCTGCCAAGTGCCAATTTGTGCGACCTGCTGGGCTTGCAGCAGCTCGCGCTGCAACTGCTCCTGCTGGCGCATATCACGCACCGTAAAAAGCAGTAGCGGGGTCTGATCTGGGCTGGTCACAGGCAGTACATAGCTGGTTATACGCACTGGAATGCCTAGCCTTTTACCCCATAGGCGCAGTTGTTGGGTTTGGCTATCATGCTGTTGCTGGCAGGTTCTGGCTGCTTGCTGGGCTAGCTCGGTGGTATCCAGCCATAGTGCCAAGGACTGATTGGTTAGCTCCTGGGCCTGGCAGTCCAGCAAATCGGCAAAGGCATGGTTGGCAAACAGCACTTCTAGCTCTGGCGTGGCCACCAAGGTAGCGTAGGGCAGATGGGCAAAAGCCGTGCTGTAGCCGCGCAGCCCGGCAATCAGCTGGTCGCGCAAGGCGATGTAGCTGTCAATGGCAATCCCCATATCCAGGAAAATCACCTTCAGCAGTGCTAGCAGATCTGCCACTTTGCTGCTTTCTCCCTCACCAGAGCCATCAGCACCCAGCATCTGGGGCAACAAGGTGGTCAACAAACAGCTATAGGCCCCCAGATACCAGTCTGGTGGCAAGTTGATACGGGCATGCGCCAGGCCCACACGCTCACGATCTTTTCCATAGTCAATGTCGTAATTGCCAGCAGTGAGGCGGTCAAAGTAGCCGCTCAACAAGCCCTTATGCCGCTCCAAAGCCTCTGCGCTGGGGAAGTGCGCCCTCATCTCGGGGAAGCGCATTAAATGGGCATAAAACGTATCCACTGCTTGGGGCAGCTGGGCCTTGAGGGTCATTGCCCGCTTCCGGAGCTGAGCTTCATCTTCAGCGGTCAGTTGCAGGAACTGCTTGCGCTGATGCAGGGTTTGGGCTGGCATGTTTGGGCTTGGGGTAAAGGCTGGATTTCAGGGAGGGGGAAAACA
>CAZMMM010000135.1:1939-5930 GCA_964567385.1 uncultured Comamonas sp. | reverse complement strand
ACAGAGCCCAAAGAGCGCCAACAGCAAATTCCCGAAGGGCTGTGGGTCAAATGCCCCAGCTGTGAAGAAGTGCTGTACAAAACCGACTTGCAGAAAAACCAGAATGTCTGCCCCGGATGCAGCCACCATCACCGCATCAGCGCGCGCGAGCGCCTGGAGCATTTCCTCGATGAAAAAGGCCGCGATGAAATTGGTACCGAAGTAGTGCCCACCGATGCCCTCAAATTCAAAGACAGCCGCAAATACCCCGAGCGCCTGAAAGAAGCCCAGGAAAACACCGGCGAGAGCGATGCCCTGATAGTCATGGGCGGCAAGGTCAAAGGCATCCCTTTGGTGGTGGCCTGCTTTGAGTTTGACTTCATGGGCGGCAGCATGGGCTCGGTGGTGGGCGAGCGCTTTACCCGTGGGGTGCAAGCCGCTATTGACCGCAAAGTGCCGTTTATCTGCTTTACCGCCACCGGCGGGGCACGCATGCAAGAAGGGCTACTGAGCCTGATGCAAATGGCCAAAACCAATGCCAGCCTAACGCGCTTGGCCAAAGAGGGGCTGCCTTACATCAGCGTCCTCACCGACCCCACCATGGGCGGCGTTTCTGCTGGCTTTGCCTTTGTGGGTGATGTGGTGCTAGCCGAGCCCAAGGCCCTGATTGGCTTTGCCGGCCCGCGTGTGATTGAAACCACCGTGCGCGTCAAACTGCCAGAGGGTTTTCAGCGCGCCGAATTTATCCAGGAAAAAGGCGCAGTGGACATGATTGTGGACCGCCGCCAACTGCGCGAACAAATCGCCAGCATGCTGGCCATGCTCCAGCGCCTGCCTGCCGAGGCAGTGGAGCAAGAAGCGAAGCAAGAGAAGAAAGCGTCTTAGCCGCTCTAGCACCTCTGCTAGCAGCCCCAATAAGCAACGCCTACCCCTGGGAACAGGAGGTAGGCGTTTACGTTGTGGCTGTTGCTGTACTGCTCTGGCTGTGTGCGGACTTGCAAGCTCCTCAGCCTATCTTGCTCTTCCCACCAAAAGGCCAGTCCGGCAAAGCTTTGGCCACGCGATGCACCACAGCAGCGCATAGCAGGGCTTTAAGCAAGTCCCCCGGGATAAAGGCCATATCCACCAGCACCGCCTGCTTGAGCGACATATTTGCAATTAGCATCAAGCCCGCAATACCGCAGGCATGCAGCACCAACACCCCGCCCAGCACTGAAGCAATAAAAGCACTAAGCGCCGCCTGCCTTGGCCTGCTGCTGGGCAGCAGGCCCATCACCCAGCCTGTGGCCCCGGCAGCCACGGCATAGCCCCATAAATAGCCTGCCGACGGCAGCATGAACTGCGCCAACCCACCACGCCCGCCAGACAGCAGGGGCAGGCCCACCGCCACCGCTAGCAGAAACAGCAGCAGGGCATGCAAGCCACGCCAGCCCCCCAGCAAGCAGCCTGCCAGCATGACACCCAAGGATTGCAGGGTAATGGGCACGCCCAGAGGCAAATCCAACTTAGGGATTAAGCCCAGCACCGCCATCACAGCGGCAAACAAGGCAACTGTGGTGAAGGAGTGGGCCTGGCTACGACTCATAGGGCCAGTGGGGTGGGTCATGGTGAAAATTCCTTTTAAAAACTCAGGGCACTTGCATCAGTAAAAGCGCTGGCATCAGCCCAGGCGCAACCACAGGGCATCAGCCACGCGGCGGGCGGTTTGCAGCATGTGGATGGCCAGCGGAGCCAGCAAGCGCCAGCCGCCAGAGCGCCCAGTGCGCAGCCGATAGGCATCGGCCAGCTTGCCCCATTGCACAAAAAAATGTTCGGTAAAGCGCAGCATCAAACCCAGTTGCAAAGACAAGCGCTGGGGCTGCACACCCATAAAGCGCAGTGGTTGCAGCAGCCATTCCAATAAAGCCACCAAGTCGCTGGAGCGGGTACTCACCGTCAGCGCTGCCCCCAGGCCAGAGGCTGTAGCCAAGCGCAAACTGGCCGCCGCCCCCAGTTGCCACTGCCCCAGCAGGGCATGAAAGCCCGTTAGCAGCAGCGCCGTAACCAACACCAGCCACAGCAAGCGGCGCACCGGGTACAAAGCCCGCCCCAGGCTGGCTAACAACAGCGCCACTCCAGCGGCTAACGCAGCCAAGCCCAGCAAATGCTGCACCAGCACCAAGGCCAGCCCCAGCAGCACCAGCGCCAGCAGCTTGCTGCCCGCACGCCAGCGGTGCAGCCAACTGGGGGTTTCGCTATACAGGCTACCCATGGGATGTAGCCTCTTCTTGGGTGGCAAAGGCGCTGCGCACGGCGCTTTCGTAGGCGGCGCATACCTCTGAACCAGGGCCATCAGCGCGAATGCGGCCTTGCTCTAACCAAAGCACACGGGGGTAGTCGCGCACATAGTCCAGCACATGGGTAGAGAGCAGCACCTGCTGCGGGCAAGCAGCAATATCAGCTGCCAAACGCAATTGCCCGGCCAAGTCCAGGCTGGCGTAAGGCTCATCCAGCAGCAGCACCTGGGGCTGGCCAATCAACTGCGCCAGCCAGCACAGCCATTGGCGTTGGCCTTGGCTCAGGCCGCCTACGGCACGTTCTGCCCAGTCCAGCAGGCCGCGCTGCTGCAAAAATTGTTGCACCGCCTGCACAGCCTGAGCGCGGCTGCTGCCGGGGTGGGCGCTGCGCCAAGACAGTTGCAGCTCTTCCTGCACCGTGGGGTAGATGATTTGGTCTTCCGGGTTCTGAAACATCAGCCCCACGCTGCGGCTGGGCTGGGTACGTGTCTGGCCTTGCCACAGTAATTGGCCTTGTTGAGGCTGCTCCAAACCCGCCAACATGCGCAGCAGGCTGGTTTTGCCCGCGCCGTTGCTGCCAATCAAGCCAATACGTGGCTCTTCCAGGTGCAGCGCCAAATCACTGAACACCTGGGTCTGGCCACGGCGCAGGTGCAGGGCTTGCAACTGCCATACCGAAGTGGGCGAGGTGGGCAAAGTTGGCGCAGCCGACAAAGTAGATGCAGCGGCAGAAGACGCAGGCTGAGGGCTGGAATGGGACACAGGGCTTTAGGCTTTCTTTATCCAAATAGGAGCAAGTGCATTCTAAAAACAGCGAACTGCTGCCAACTGCCTGAGCATAGTAAAAAGTTGGCGCTTTTCTCATGCTGTTAAAAGCAGGCAAAAACGCATAAAAATACCGGCCAAAGCCGGCATGTTGCATGCAGTTAGCGGCATCTTCATCAAATCTGGCCAATTGCTAGCAATTAGAGGGCATTGGCCGTCAAAAACAGCTTACAGCCCTTTGAAAGATGGCTAGCCCCCCGTCACTGGCGGGAAAAACGCCACCTCATCCCCCGCCTGCAAGGGCGTATCGGCGGCGCACATGGTCTGGTTCAGCGCCATACGCACGGGCTGCTCCAAGGCCAGGGCTGCTGCGGCCTGGGAGCTGCGCTGCATCAGGCTGTGGCGCAACGCGCCTACGGTGGTGGCTTGGGTATCCAGGGTTTCGCTACCTGTGCCCATGGCCTCGCGGATGGAGGCAAAGTAGCGCACGGTAACTTGCTTGGCGTTGGGCTTGTGGTTGCTGCTCATGGCATGGCTCCTTGGCATCAGTACCAATCAGAAAAAGTCAGTAAACGGGATATAGGACACGCTATCGCCTACGGCAATGGTGCTGCCAGCGGGTTTATCCACCAAGCCATCCCCCCAGACGGCAGAGGTCAGCACGCCCGAGTTTTGGTTAGGGAACAGCTCCAGCCGCCCTTCGGCATTGCGGCGCACACGCAGAAACTCGCGGCGGCTATCGGGCGTGGGCACGGCAAAATCCGCCACGGCAGGCATAAAGCGCGGAGCCACATCCTGCGCCCCTTGCAGGCGCAGCACAAAGGGGCGCAACAGCAGCATGGCCGTGACCACCCCCGATACCGGGTTGCCCGGCAGACCCACAAAATGGGTGTGCCCACCACCGCTGCGGCGCAGGTGGCCATAGGCAAAGGGCTTGCGGGCGGCGGCGGCGAGGTACGCCTGCAGCCGGG
>CAZMMM010000135.1:0-1929 GCA_964567385.1 uncultured Comamonas sp. | reverse complement strand
GGCAAAGGGCTTGCCCGGCTTCATGGAGATGCTCCACAGGGTCAGCGCCCCTAACGCCTCTACAGCGGGTTTGACATGGTCTTCATCGCCCACAGAAACCCCGGCATTGCTCACCACTAAATCGGCTTTTTCCGCAGCGGCTTGCAAGGCTTGTATGGTGGCGGCGCGGTCATCGGGCAGGATGCCTCCATCCTCCACCTCGCAGCCCCAGCGTTGCAGTAGGCTGGTCAGCAAATAGCGGTTGCTATTAAAAATCTTGCCGCTGGGCAACTCCTGGGGTGCAAGGCTGCCGGGCTGCACCAGCTCGTCCCCCGTAGAGAACAGCACCACCTTGGGGCGGCGCGCTACCTGCAACTGGGCAATGCCCATGCTGGCCGCCAGCCCCAGGGCGGCGGGGTGTAGGCGCTGTCCAGCAGCCAGGGCGATAGCGTCCAGCACAATATCCTGCCCAGCGCGGCGCACCCAGTCACCCACCTGGGGCTGGTGCAGGATGCGCACTTGCTGGCCATCAGCCTGCACTTCGCAAGCCTCTTGCATCACGATGGCATCTGCCCCTGCTGGCAGTGGCGCACCCGTAAAAATACGCGCCGCCGTGCCTGGCTGCAAAGGCTGGCCCACCTGCCCCGCCGCAATGCGCTGGCTGATAGGCAGTAACACGCCGGGCGCGGGCACATCGCTGCTGCGCAGGGCGTAGCCGTCCATGGCGGAGTTGTCCAAAGGCGGCACTTGCAGGGCAGAGCGGCAGTCTTGGCGCAGGATGCGGCCATCGGCTTGTAGCAAGTCCAGAGTTTCTAGCTCTGGCAAAGGTTTAGCCTGGGCGAGGATGGCAGTCAGTGCTTCGTCCAAGGGGGTCAAAGAGGGGCGGGTGGTATTCACGGGGGTATTCACGAAATAGGCTCCTTAAAAAATTGGCGCTTACACCATCATGCAAGCGCCAATTAAAGAAACGAATAATAACAATTAGCCATTTTTACAGGCTATTGCCAGCAAGTTAAGCACAATTATTGGCGATATAGTCTTTCACCGTCTGGGCATCAGCAGGCATGATTTGTACGCGCTTTGGCAGGTTTTCAATGCCTTCAAACTGCGCGGGGCGCTCAGGCTGGCGGCCTAGCGCCTCTTCAATCGTGGCGGCAAATTTGATGGGCAGGGCAGTTTCCAGCACCAGCATAGGCTCTGCGCCCAAGTGTTCACGCGCCACCTTGATGCCGTCTGCCGTGTGGGTATCCACCATCTGCCCCAGGCGCTGGTAGCAGTCGCGGATGGTGGCCAAGCGGTCTGCGTGAGTGCTCTTGCCGCTGACAAAGCCAAACTGGGCAGCAGCGTTGGCAAACAGGGCATCTTGGCTGAGGTCAAAACGGCCTTGCTGCACCACTTGCTGGGCAAACAGTTGATGAGTGCGGGCGGCATCACGCCCTAGCAGGTCAAACACAAAGCGTTCAAAGTTGCTGGCCTTGCTGATGTCCATCGAAGGGCTGGATGTCTCGTAAGTGGCCGCCGCGCCACGCACTTGGTAAACACCGGTGCGAAAGAACTCGTCCAGCACGTCGTTTTCATTGGTGGCAACTACCAACTTGGCAATAGGCAGCCCCATTTGCCGCGCTACATGACCGGCGCAGACGTTGCCAAAGTTGCCGCTGGGCACGGTGAAGCTCACGCGCTCGTCATTGCTTTGCGTGGCTTGGAAATAACCTGCAAAGTAATACACCACCTGTGCCAGCAGACGCGCCCAGTTAATCGAGTTAACCGTGCCAATTTTGTACTGCGCTTTAAACGCCAGATCGTTGCTAACGGCTTTGACAATGTCTTGGCAGTCGTCAAACACCCCTTCGATGGCGATGTTGTGGATATTTTCATCTTGCAGGCTAAACATCTGCGCCTGCTGGAAGGGACTCATGCGCCCATGCGGGCTGGTCATAAAGACGCGCA
>CAZMMM010000134.1:0-5948 GCA_964567385.1 uncultured Comamonas sp. | reverse complement strand
CGCGGCGGTCATCGGTGGTGAAGGCGACAATTTCTGTACCGCCAGGGCCTTCCTGGATGGTGGCGCTGCGGATGCGGTTGTTGTTGACTTCATTGAGGAAGTCGGAATAGCCGATGTAGCCAGGGCCAACGCCACTGCGCGTGTCAAACTGTTTGAACACCGTAAACAGCACCATGGCAATCACGGCCCAGACGGCAATTTTTGAAAACCACTGATTATTCAAGCGGGACTCCAGTGTCAGGGGGGGAGTGGTAGGAATTTAGCGAGCGCTGCAGGCCCAGCTGGGGGTGATTCTAGGGCTTTCAAGCGAGGTTTAGCCTTGCGAATACTGATAACAGTGATAGCGACGGGCTAAGCGTTTTTACTTCAGGTGCTTGCCAATCAAAAAAGTTTCCGCTGATTTGTCGCGCGATGACTTGGGTTTGTAAGCCTTTACCTGTTGAAACTGTGCGCGAAACTGCGCCACCAGCTCGTCATAGCCGGGGCCGTGAAACACTTTGGCCACCAAAGCGCCCTGGGGCTGCAGGTGGCGGGCAGAAAAATCAAGCGCCAGCTCTATCAAATGCCCAATGCGGGCGGCGTCAGTGCTGCTGTGCCCGCTCAAGTTGGGGGCCATGTCAGATACCACCACATCCACAGCGCGTCCGGCTAAAACCTCTTCAAGCTGGGCGAGTACGCTGTCTTCACGAAAATCGCCCTGGATGTAGTGCACCCCCTCAATCGGTTCAATGGGCAGCAGGTCAAGCGCGATGATGCTGCCTTGCAACGCCTGATTGGGGCCGTTGCCTAGTTTGCGGCGCAGGTATTGGCTCCAGGCACCGGGGGCGCAGCCCAAGTCCACCACGACCTGACCAGGGTGTATCAAGCGCAGGCTCTCGTCAATCTCCTGCAGCTTATAGGCGGCGCGGGCGCGGTAGCCGTCTTTTTGGGCGGCTTGCACATAGGGGTCATTCAGGTGTTGATTGAGCCAGTTTTTATTGAGCTTCTTGCCCACCGTGGTTTTTTGTGACACAGGGCGGGCAAACGGACGCGCCGCTTGGGGTTTAGCAGGCGATGTTGCTGGAGTTTTGTGTGCGGACTTCATCACGGTATTGTTTCAGATTGGATAATACGGCCATGCCCCAATTAGAACTTACCCCTGCCCAGCGCCGTGAACACCGCGCCAACGCCCACCACTTGAACCCTGTGGTGCTTATCGGTGCCGATGGCCTGACCCCCGGCGTTGAAAAAGAAGTGGACGCTGCTTTGAACGCCCACGGCCTTATCAAAGTGCGCGTTTTTGGTGATGACCGCGCCCAGCGCGAGAGCATTTACCAGCAGCTGTGCGATAGCTTGGGCGCAGCGCCTATCCAGCATATCGGCAAGCTGCTGGTGCTGTGGCGCCCCCTGCCAGACAAGGCCAAAGCCGAAGCTGCGGACGACGATGAACGCAAAGCTGGCCCACGCCAGGTCAAACTAGTGAAGTTTGGCCGCCCCGGCACCAAGCCAGAAATCAAGCAAGTGCGCATTCTGGGCAACCAGCGTCTGACCGTTAGCGGCAACATCAAGCGCGCCAAGAAAACTGGCCCCAAATCACTGAAAAAAGGCCACGCCTGAGTACCCCCATGCGCCATATTCTTTGCATGAAGTGGGGGACAAAGTACGGGCCCGAATACATCAACCGCCTGTACGCCATGGTGCGCCGGCATTTGCAGGGCGAGTTCAATTTTGTCTGCCTCACTGACGATGCCAGCGGCATCCGCCCTGAGGTGCAATGCCTGCCCATCCCCTCGTTGCAGCTGCCCCCCGGCATCCCTGAGCGTGGCTGGAACAAGCTGACCACCTTTAGCGCCGACTTGCATGGCTTAAAAGGTACAGCGCTGTTTCTGGATGTGGATGTGGTCATTACCGGCCCTCTGGATGATTTTTTTACCCATCCCGGCGAATTTCTCATCATTCATGACCACAAGCGCCCCTGGCGCATTACCGGTAACTCTTCCGTGTATCGCTTTGAGCTGGGCGCTCACCCCGAGGTGCTGGACTACTTTCGCACGCACTTTGAAGAGATACGCAAGCAGTTTCGTAACGAGCAGGCTTACCTGTCAGACGTGCTGCACAAACAGGGCAAGCTGCAATACTGGCCCGCGCCCTGGTGCCCTAGCTTCAAATACCACTGCATTCCCACTTGGCCGACCAACTTCTGGAAGCCGCCTTTTGTGCCCCAGGATGCGCGGATTGTGATTTTTCATGGCGAGTGCAACCCGCCCGATGCCTTGGCCGGGCGGCGCAATCGTCGTTTTCGGTATATTCGCCCAGCCACTTGGGTGGCCGAGCATTGGCATGAATAAAACTGACCATTTTCCCCAAGCCAGTCAATGCCCTTGATGAGGAAATTCAGGAATGGATAAAAAATTTTTTGCACCCATGGGCGCTGTTGTGGCTGCCGTGGCTTTATTAAGCGGCTGCTCAACCATGGGAGGCGGCCAAGGTGGCCACTACGTGCCCTGGGAAACCCCACCAGAGGCCGTCACACACGGAGCATCAGGCATGCAATTGAGCGTGAACCTAGTCAGCCTGTCTGGCCCAGAGCCAGCGCAAGCTGCCAAATTGGCTGAGGATGAGGCACAGCCCGGCAGCAGCGCTGGCGTTGCCATGCCCCCGCTGCCGGATGGCTTGGTGCCTAACCTAGGCAACCACACTTGGACTTTGCTGCAAGCCCTAGAGGCTGATGGCGCAAGCGCCTGGCAGCTACCCTCTAGGGGCGTAGTGCTGCAGTTTGATGAGGCCAATCAAGGCTTGGCAGTCCAGGGGCTGTGCAATCGTGTGCATGGCCGCTATAGCGCCCAAGACAGCGGGGCTTTGCAAGTGCAGCCACTGGTTTCCACCATGATGGCCTGCCCAGAGCAGGAGCTAATGCGGCTAGAGCGCCAAGTCTCTGAACTACTACCCCAGGCCACGGGCTGGCAGCTGATTAATGCCGCACCCGCCACCATGGAGCTGGTGTTTGCCCAAGGCCAGCGCTGGTTGCTGCACGGCGATGTCAAACACGAAGCCCTGTACGGCGCACCCCAGCGTGTATTTTTGGAAGTGGCGGCAGACAAGCAGCCTTGCTCTCACCCCTTGATTGCAAATAAGCAATGCCTGCAGGTCAGAACGGTGGACTACGACGGCAGCGGCCTGAAAACCATGGAAGGCCCGTGGGGCGCGTTCTATGACGAGATTGACGGCTATACCCACCAAGCAGGCACACGCAATGTGCTGCGCGTTAAGCGCTATACGCGCCCACAGCCGCCGGCAGATGCATCGCGTTACGTCTATGTACTGGATATGGTGGTAGAGACAGAAACCCGGCGCTAAAACAAGCACCAAAGCCGGGCAAAGCGTCCGGCCCATCCAACAAAAATGCCCCTGACAAACCGTCTGGGGCATTTTTTTGTATCGGTTTGAGGCGATTTTTTCATAGACCGACACCACCTGTCGGAGTGACTTCTTACGATGGCTGTTCACCACACCGTATGCCTTATACGGAAAGATAAACACCCATCCACCGGAGTCTTTTATGTCGATGGTTTTCTGTACACAGTGCGGCCAAAAAATTGCCGTTACCGCCCGCCACTGCCCCCACTGTGGCGCACCGCAAGCGGCCCCCGCCGCCGCCCCCATTGCCCCAGACAGCACCGCAAAAAAAGCGGTGCCTGAAGGAATCAAGGGCTGGTCATGGGGGGCTTTTCTGCTCAACTGGGTCTGGGCCATCGGTAACAAGACCTGGATTGGTCTGTTGGCCCTGATTCCTTATGGGGGACTCATCATGGCCATCATCCTGGGTTTCAAAGGCCGAGAATGGGCTTGGCAGAACAAGGAATGGGAAAGCGTTGAGCACTTCCAGCGTGTCCAGAAACAATGGAATTTCTGGGGCTTTATCGTCGCCGGGGTGATGCTGATTGTCATAGCCATTGGCATTGGCGTAGCCATGTATGAAGAAAGCTCGCAGTACTCTGAAGGTGCTGACTTTGACCCTAGCCCCGAGGTGCTGGCCCTCATGCGCAGTATCAGCGAGCCAGTTCCCATTCAGCTTGCGTCTGCTCCAGTCTCAGCAGAACCCCAAGCCCAAGTGCCAGTGCCAGCCCCTACCCCTGTGCCGGTAGAGCGCCCACAGCAAAGCACCTCCCTGTGCCCAGGCAGCACCCTGGTTTTTGCCTGCCGCACTACCAAGGGCAAAGCCGTCCAGGTCTGCGACGCAGGCGCAACCCTGCACTACAGCTTTGGCACACCGGGGCAAACGCCAGAAATGGCGCTGGCCGTGCCCCGCCACCGCGCCAGCACTGAACAGTGGGATGGCATGAACCAGGCCATCTATTACAGCGTGAACATCCCCAATGGCAACACGGTGTACGGCGTATTTACCGCCGTGAATCGCATGAGTGACGAACACGAGATGAGCGCAGGCATTAGCGTAGAAGTCAACGGCAAGCACGTAGCTACCCTGGAATGCCGCCCTGAAACCGTTGTGGCCGACCTAGAAGGTATTGACCTGCCCTTGGTGGATTGGCAGTAAGCGCCGCCCAAGGCCAGCGCCATAACGACATAAAGATAAGCACCACCACAGAAAGCCGACTATGAGTTTTTGCCGAGAATGCGGCACTTCGCTGCACGACACCGCCCCCATGTGCCCACACTGCGGCGCACCCCAACAACCATCCCCTAGCAGTACTGCCCCGGCGGCAGCCCCAGGCACGCTATGGCTGCCAGTGCCTGCGCTGGTAGTGGGCGTTCTGGCGCTGCTGGCGGCCATTGGCTTGGAAGGCGCGGACGACTACGACCTGGAGGAATACATCGGCACGTTGATGTTTGCCTGCATTGCCATCACCCTTGGGGCCGTTGGCCTCAGCCGGCAAGAGCTGGGCCGAAGCATGTCCATCGCAGGGCTGGTGCTGGGCATTCTGGCGCTGCTGCTAGTTTTCTAGCGCTTCAACATGTTGTGCGAGCCTCACCCCGCCTGCTGCGCCAGAGCGCGGCGCTCTGCATCAATGAGCAAGTCGGCAGCGCGTACATCCAGCGCCATACACAGGCGCAGCAGCATGCGCACGCTGGGGCTGCTGCGGCCCAACTCAATCAGCGACAGATAGTTGCGATCCATCTGCGCACGCAGCGCCAGGTCGGACTGACTCCAACCCCGCTCCGTGCGCAGCTTGCGCAGCGCCTGCCCCAATGCCTGATCGAATACATCGCCCATGCATGCGAGATTGCGACAGCTTGTATCTAAAAATGCTGCATAAATACGGCAGAATGCAAGAAGTAAGGGCTTTTAGCCCATTACCCAAAAATTCTTTCGCAGACCGACACAAGCTGTCACCCTCATTGACTACAGTTCGCATATCACCACTGCCATCCATTGCTAACCATGTCTGACACCCACCCAGCCGCCCCTGCCCCAGCCAGTGCCAAAAGCGAAAAGCTGGCCCAGCGTCTGGCCCGCATCATTGCGCGGCTGCACCAAGGCGACTTCATCGACAAGCACCGCCTGGCCGAAGAATTTCAAGTAGATGTACGCACCATTGAGCGCGACCTGAACCAGCGCCTGCAAGGCATTGCCGAGCGCGACCCCAGCGGCCAGTGGCAGCTCACCCATGCAGCCCGTGGAACCATCCCCGCCCAACACCTGCACGGCTATGCCCGCATGAGTGGCACACAGCGCCTGTTCCCTGACAACAGCCTGCCCTACCTGCTGGAACAACTGGAAACCCCCGAAGCCCGCCGCGCCACCCACGTTCAGCCCGTCCCGCATGAAGATTTGGGCGGTGGCACACACACCTTCTCTGCGCTGGAGGCCGCCATCCAGCAACGCCACCTGTGCCAATTCACCTACAAAGGCAAGCCGCGCAACGCCCAGCCCTACCGCCTGATTCATAAAAATGGCGTGTGGTACCTGGCCGCCGAAGAAGCCGGGCGGCTGAAAAACTTCAGCGTGG
>CAZMMM010000133.1:2111-6010 GCA_964567385.1 uncultured Comamonas sp. | reverse complement strand
CGGCGGCTTCTTTGCCCTTTTCCAGAAAGTGCTGATGAAAAAAACCTTCCAGCGCCAAGCCGGGCTGGAAGTTGTGCGGAGTCAAGGCCACCGAGAAAACCGGCACGCCTGTATTGAGCTGCACCTGCATCAAGCCATCCACCACACTGGCCGAAACAAAGTCGTGGCGGTAAATGCCGCCATCCACAATCAAGGCGCAGGCAATGACGGCATCCACCTTTCCAGAAAGTGCAAGCTTGCGCGCTATCAAGGGCAACTCAAAAGCACCGGGCACATCCAAGGTGGAAAGCTGGTGGCTGGCTAGGCCTAGATGCTGCAATTGCGTGATTGCGCCATTACGAGCCTGGTGCACGATATCGCTATGCCACTGCGCACTAATGATGGCAATCCGCCAGTCTGCGGGTGGCGAGGCAAGTGCTGGAGAGGAAGAAATGGTGGAGAGGTTAGATATCTGATTCATGGTTTGCTCTGCAAAAAATGCGGTCAACAAATGAATCAGGGCGCGCAAAGACACACCTGAGCCTGAAATAAGGCTGGTTCACTTCACGTTACTCTTTCATCCGGACTATGACCGTCGGCTCAGGCATCGCACCTGATCTGCTGACCCTGCCAAAGCAACACTCTGGTAGGCGCTCGCGGGCTGCTGGGAAGACATAGGTCTGCTCAGATACCGCCGGTGGGGAGTTTCACCCCGCCCTGAGAACGAAGCCCCTATAAAAGGAGGCGAGGCATTGTAGCTTGGGCTGCTTGGGCACATCCTGTAAGGCGATGTGGCGGGCTTAGCGCTGATTAAAGCCCTTGGACCTTGATTTAATGTGCTGGGGCAGTGGCGGCTTCGGCAGAGGAGAGGGTAGGGTCTGCTGCCTCATCAGTCATGGCATCGTAGGCTGCACCTACGCCTTTGCCGACCACTTTGGCCGTGCCCACGGCCACGCTGGCCGCTGTCCCCACCACAGCGGTGGTCACGCTGACGGCGGCAGCGCCTACGGTGACGACGGTGCAGCCCGGCAGCAGTAAGAGGAGCGGTAATGCCAAGGCGGCCAATAGTCGCAGTAGTGGGGAGGTGGTGGTCATGGAGAGGGTGTATATCAGTCCAATAAATCAAGTTCTAAGGACGGTGACTCACTATTGCCAAAAAACTCTTCTCGAATTTTTTGAGACAAACGCAATATCTCTTCATGAATGGAATCAGCTTCTGTATTGCGATGAGTTGTGTTGTCTATAGCTTCTGGGTGAATTTCAAGTTCATGCAGGCGGCTCAATAATCTCTCTACAGCACGATCTGGTTCTCGGAAAAATTCACTGCCACGAATACGGTGAAACTTCCAACCCAGTCTTTCCAGTATGTTTTCTCTGAACCGCTGTGCCAGCGGTCACCATCACATTCGACAGCCAGTTTTCTCCCATTACCTTCTATCACCAAATCAATGCGATAAAAGCCAACGCGATATTGTGCATGAACGCGAAAACCACGTGATTTAAGCTCGCGTGCGACTCGCCTTTCAAATTCTGATTCGAGAGCAGGGTCATCAGTTTGCACTTCTTCGTTTTGGTATGCCTCGGTATAGGCATAGTCTAGTAGTTCATGCCGAATGTCTCCCGGCTTCAAATCTGTTGAATGAGACAGAGAGTGAACAACCCACATTTGATCCTGTGCCCGGCTTGCTGCGACATTGAATCGCTTTTTGGCAGACTCATTTGCGCCTTCGCCTTGTTTTCGCATGGGACCATCACCTTCGTTGCTGTCTACCAAAGATAGCAAGATAATTTTGCGTTCGTCACCTTGAAACTGTGCCGCACTGCCGCAGATGATTTTTCGCTCTTCTATTTCTTCTGCCGATAAATGTTGTCGCAGCATTTGCTCAATCAGTCGAGCCTGTTCTTCCCCTAGCAGAGAAATGACACCAATGCTTTGCTGTTCGTAGGCTTTATGCCGACACATTGCGGCAATCAAGGCAACGATCTCCTGTGCTTCTATTCGATTGATCTTGCTGCGCCCTTCGCGTTGACCCTTTACACGATGTGGAATAATTGGGCGTAGCTTGCTGGAGGAGGCTTCACGCAATGGCTTTATTCGGCCATCGTAGCTGAGTCGATTGCTAAATCCAATGATGGATGGAACACAGCGGAAATGCTCTGTCAGACTGAGCATTCCCGAAGTGGACTGGCGTGTCAGGTCGTAGAGTGATAGCCGACCGTCATAAAGTGCAGCATTTGGAATGCCGGTTAGATATTGTGTCTGAAGACCTGTAGCCATCTCAGTCGCTTTCCCTACACCTTCTGGGCTGACCTGCTCATGATCGCCAACGACCACCAGTTTTTTTCCAAGATAGGCTACCAGAAGACTATCAAGCTCTGCTTGGCTGGCCTCATCTACGATTACAACATCAAAGTTGGCATCTGCTGCGGTAAAGCTCTGGAATACTTGTGCTGTCGGCATGATCCAGACAGGGACAGCGTGTTGTCCGTGCCGCAACTGCTCACGTGCTTGTACACGGTAGTGCTCAGTATTGCGTCCCGTTCCTTTTCCGATTCTTCGCATGAAGTCAAGCCAACCGACCAAATGCTGCCGGAATCGTTCTGCTGCGGATAGCTGTTTTAACCATGCGCTTTCGGCAATTAAATCGCCAGTCACGCGCTCAAGGTCACGGGTTTTCTCCCCCAGATCCTTGGCAATCTCCTCAGCATTGAGCCGATGACGATAATCGAGCTCGTCGTGAAATTGTCGCCAGCGCCAAGCGAGAGTAATATTTCTCTCAGGAGGCAAAGATGCATTATGGGATTCGACTCGTTGGTAGAGAGCATTTGCCCAGTGAGCAGCCTCTTTGCTCAATGTGGCTAGAAGTTTGTCACGTTGCTGATGAACAGGCATAAGGTCGTACAGCTTTTGCAGAGCTTCCAGTGCGTGACCATATGCAATTGCATCCATTTGAGAAAGAGAGGTATCTATTTCGGCAACAGTGCTGCCGGGACGCATCTTCGGTACTTCCTGGTGAAGCTGTTGGCGCCATTTTTCAATTTGTTTGTCTATAAGTTCGTGTACTCGCTGCGCTTGCCATGTCTGGAGTTCTGGATGCAAATGTATCTCCAGTAGTTGGCGGCTGCGGTTGAGCCGTGCTCTTGAGCCGCTTTTGGGAGGTACAAGGGATTCAATGTCAGCCCATTGCTTTCCAAATGGGGCTATTTTTTCAGGCATCATATGCCAGTAGCAAGCACTCCATTGCAAAGCTTTTTCTATTTCTGGTAGCCACTGGGTAGCATGAGCTTCCGGTTTTGTTGTTTCCGGTAGTGCTGGTGCGCCGAGGGTTTCTACTTGCCTTTGCCAGCGTCGCCGGAGTCTTTCACGCTGTAAATACAAATCCAGCCATAGATATAACGCTTGCCATTCAGCAGATGATTTCGGCTCCTGTCCATTGCAGCGGGCCTGTTGAATCAATTTACGCCAGCTGCTTGCTTTGCCCAGGGCCGTAACAGCCAACTGCCACATTGCCAAGCCACGTCCACGATCGACATGGGCATGGATAGCCTTGATTTCCATCAAAACCTCTTCCGTGCGGAATTCCGCAGGAAGCTCTGGATCATGCTCAATGATGGCGCTTTTTGCGTCCGCTTCACGACGGACTGTTTCATGTACCAGGGATTTCAGGTCTTTCCATGCTACACCATCACCTTGAGAAAAACCTTCCTCAACCAGATCGAGCAACCAAGTGCCTGTGGCTTCAATCTTGGTGATTGCCTGAATACTTTGCTCAATATGGGTAATTGTGGATTTTATTGTCTCCAGACTAACCGAGCACTGAGGCCAAATGGGGTGGATAAGGCTGTTAGTTCGCACTTTGAGTTTTTGAGCACGACTTACCAGTGTTACCCAATCCGCAGTCTTGGGGAGCCATCCATTT
>CAZMMM010000133.1:0-2101 GCA_964567385.1 uncultured Comamonas sp. | reverse complement strand
TCGCAGCTCTGCCTCTATCTGTGCGGTGATTTGCTGCTGGCTGCGGTAAAGTAACTCAGCTTCAGAAGTACTCAAGGGGCATATTTTCCCGAGGTTATCTATTTTGAGTGGTCCAGGTATCCAATCATGCTTGCCCACACCTTCTCGTACAAAGCGAGCAGCTTCTGAGGGGGTGAATGTTTCACCTCCTATAACAATCTCGTCGTACTCGGCTTTTATGCAATCCTGCTGCTTCGACCTCAAATCGCTGATTGCATCCAGCAGGCGCTTCCTGTCCACAGTCCTGCTCTCAACAGAAGCTTGTAAAGAGGTTTGCCCTTTTTGCATCCGCTCTGCAATGGCTTGAACAGCATCCTCCAGTTCCTTGCGGCTACGTGAAGGGTCGTCTATGACGCTTACGCACAGGGAACGTATGTTTTCTGGTACTTTCGAGCGCAATACGCGCAGGGCCTTGGAGGTATGGCTGGTGACCAGTACGCGCTTGCCTTGCGCCAGCAAATGCCCCAGCAGGTTCGCAATCGTGTGTGTCTTTCCGGTTCCAGGTGGCCCTTGCACAAGTACTGCATCTTGGCGTTCCAGTTGTTGTGCCAGAGCCTGTTGCTCTGGGTTTGCGGGCAAGGCAAACAGAATTTCCCGGTCTTCATTGGGTAGTCCTGCTGAGTGCTCTCCAGTACGTGTAGGTGCTTCGTGGCTGCGTGTACTTTCCAAACCAGCCAAACGACGCAGATAGACAGGTATCTCCGCCGTTGATTTATCGGCCAAGTCCTCTAGTACAGCCACCGCAGCCTGTTCCGCCCAGCCACCTAGATTACGCAAAAATAGAACAGGTGTAAGGCTGATTTCTGCGCTGGCAAAGTCATGGGAATTGCGTATCCAGCTGCCAATACTCTTGACCAGGGTTTGAGTCTCTGTATCCAGAGGATGAAGCCGCTTCAATTGCTCCCGCCAACCTGATGATGGCGCTAGGTCAATAGCAAGCTCGGCAAGTGGTTTTGAATAAAGCTCTGTAGGCTTGTCTGTTTCTGATAGAACAAAGCAATTTTCTCGCTTGTCAAAATCCAAGCCTATGGATTTAATAACTAGAGGGTGAGCATAGCTCTGCACATCTCCTTGATAAGTGAACATGGCTACGCCAAGGGCAAGCTCCACCTTTTCAGCCACTTTTTGTAGCTCGGCGCGAAGGGCTTGCAACGTACTGAACAAATCTCGTACGGGTTGGTGACGTTTTTCAATATTTGCCCATGCCTCACGCTCATATAACCATTCTGACCATATAGTCACTCTGGCAGACTGATCTTCAAAGCGCTCTATGCAAGTTGTATCTTTATCCGTGCGAAATGATTTTTCTGGTGAATACCTGGCTTGCCTGTCATGCTGCTCCCAGCCTGGCAGTAACCAGTTTTGGATTTGTGCCGGTGGCACTGGACAAGGATTTGGGGGCCGTAACCTGACGCGCAACAGCCATTCCCGTGCGTCTTCCGCTCCACTCCACCATTCGACCCATTCACTGGATTGAGGCAGTGCATTGAGTTCCAGTTGTAGTTCAGGGCGGGGCTGCTCATTCAGGCGGCGTTCGAAGGGGTGTTTGGAGGCAGTAAAAGCCCGGACGAATTCGAATATTTGCGACACTTTGTCGCGGCTCTCCATATCAGTGCTCATGATTGATCACTCTTTTCCCTTCTATGCATAAAGTGCCTGAATCAGGTGTTGATGGCAGCACGGAGAAACCGCTGTTCCTGGAGCTAGCCCCACTTTCCCTATTAATGAATCCGCATCCCAGGCTGCGCGCCGGGGAAGGGTTCCAGGATGTAGATGCCGGGGTGGGCTTTTTCGTCGGCGTGGCTGGCGGCCAGCACCATGCCTTCGCTGATGCCGAACTTCATCTTGCGCGGCGCCAGGTTGGCCACCATCACCGTCAGCTTGCCGACCAGATCCTCCGGCTTGTACATGCTGGCAATGCCGCTGAAGACATTGCGTGTCCTGCCTTCGCCCACATCCAGTGTCAGACGCAGCAGCTTGGTCGATCCCTCGACCGCTTCGCAGTTGACGATCTGCGCGATGCGCAAGTCAACCCTGGCGAAGTCGTCGATGGAGATGGTCC
>CAZMMM010000132.1:0-6030 GCA_964567385.1 uncultured Comamonas sp. | reverse complement strand
AATGCCAGCCCCACAAGGGTGCCAAAAGCGTTAGTAGCAGCACCAGCAGCCCTAGCCCCAGGCTAGAGAGTAACGCCGCTGATGGCCCCAGCAACCACAGCGCCAGCATGGCTAACAGCACCAGGCTGATGTTCAAGCAGGGGGTCACCCAACTGGGTGCGGAATAAATGGCCGGTGGGGTGAGGTTGCTGTGCAGGATATGGCCAAGTAGCAAGGCGCTGGTCATATTTGCCTGTTGCGGGGCGGAGGGGGTTGCCAGATTGGGGCTTACACCGGTGGCGCTGGCGGCAATCACGACATGCTTGTTGCGAAAGGCGCTAGAGGGAATGCGCCCCTGCAACACGTCGATGTAGGCATAGCGGGTAAAGCCTGGATCGGCTTTGGCAAAGCGGATGCTGGGATGGCTCCAGTGCTGCCAGTGCTGGCGCGGCGCTGGGTGCTCTATGGATGGTGCTGGCGTAGGCGGGCTGCTGGGTGGTTGGCATAAGGCTTGGGCTGGGTGCTCCAGGCAGAGCATGGCGATGCTCAGGTGCGGCCACCAGCGTGTGCCATCATCCTCCCAGGGGTGGAAGTGGCGCACACTGCCATCCCTATCCAGGGGTAGGTGGCTGTGGGCCAGGGCAGCAGCAGCTTGGGCCAGTTGTGCAATGGGCTGCTGTGCCTGGCTAGGCTGGCTGGGGTCTTGTGTAACGGGTAGCACCACACGGCGGCTGGCGGCCAGGGTTTGGGCTAGCAAGGCATCGTCAGCGGGGTAGTCTTGGTCAGGCTCCGAGAATAAAAAATCCAGCCCTATGGACTGGGGTTGGCCTTTTCCAATATGTTGCAGCACTTGGGCGTGCAGGGCGCGTCGCCAGGGCCAGCGGCCTATGCTGGCAATGCTGCGGTCATCGGCCAGCACTAACACGACTTGGTGGTGGGCGCTGCGGCTGTGCAGGCGCATGGCCAAATCATTGAGCCAGGCATTGCTGCGCTCAAACTGCCCCGCCTGGCTGCCCCACCATACCAGGCTCAGGAGCAGGCTCGTTAAGAGCAGCCACTGTAGCCAAAGCAGCCGGACATGCTGGAGCGCGGCGGGGATGGCTGTTGGCTTCAATACTCCAGCCCCAGGCCACTGCCTGTGCCTATTGCCTGGCCGCTGCCATCTACCACCAAGGGCAGAACTTCAATACGGTGGGTGGGGGTAAAGGCGCTTTGCAGGCCGTTGCTATCTTCCACTTGGATGCGAATATGCCATTGCCCAGGGGAGAGGCTTTGGGCTTGCCATTGGGGCTGGTCTAGCCAGATATCCACAGCTGGTGGTGCATCCACGCTGGCCTGGGGGAAGGCTTGCAGGCGGTAGCGCTGACCTTCTTGGCCGGGCCAGTAGAGGTGAGAGATGCCGTTAAAGGTCTTGGGCTCAAGGGCCTCAGGTTCTGTGGGCGGCTCGGCCAAGGAAAAGCTACTGTGCGCAGAGTAGGGGCCTTGGTCACGCTGGCCCTCTTGCCAGCGCACACTGGCACTGCGCCAGGCGTAGTGGCCAGGGCTGAGGCGGCTGAGGTCGAGCTGGCAGTTAGGGCTGTCTATCGCCTCTAGCAAGGGGCGGTTGAAGTCGGCTGCAATGGGGTTTTGCTCTGGCCCCAAGGCTGCTACTTGCAGCACATAGGCTTGTGCCTCATTAACTGGGGTGCATTCCAGCTGGCTGCCCAAGGCTGCAGTTGCAGCGGGGGCAGGAAACTGTGCCAGCGGGGCCACTGGGTGGGCTTTGATGTGCAAGGGCACTTGGCTGGGCTGGCCGACAATGCCCTGGGCATCCAGGGCGCGTAGTTTTAGCCAGTAATTACCATCAGGCAGCTTATCAAGGCGGGCCTTGGGCTCTTCTAGCAGGGCCTGGTAGATAACGGTATCGCCCACGGCGTCTTCGGCAATATGCAGCATATAGGCGCTGGCCCCCGCCAGGGCTGGAAATGTTAAATCCAGCCAATGGGGATTGGCGCTGTGCTGGGGCAGGCTATGGGTAGGAATAGGCGGCAGCAAAGGCGTGGGGGTGCCGGGCCTAGCCCCCGCACTGATGGCCAGGCCTTGGTCAGCGTTCAGGACTTGCCCTTGGGCTGCTGTGCCGATTTGCTGCATGGCCACAGCCCCGCGCTGTACAGATGTACTGGTGCGCCCAGCGCTGGTGCGCACATCAAAATGGGTGCCGCGTACGCTGGTGGCGGCCACGGGAGTGATGACTTCTAGCTGCCGGTTTGCATCGGGCGCGCCGGGCACTTCCACCTCTAGGCCGCCTTGGTCGAGTTGAATCACGGTTTGTAAGCTGCCCGCTCGCCCACGGCGGCGCAGCTGCTGCAAAGTGACTTGGGAATGGGTTTGAATGCGCACCGTGCTGCCATCTGCCAGGCGTACGGTGACGTAGGCATCCGGCTCTAGCTGCAGGGCATCGCCTTCTTGCAGGGTTTGGCCGCGTCGCACTTCTTGCGTGGTGGTGTTGCTGCGGCTTAGGCTGGCGTTGCCGTGTACATAGTCCACGCTGGCGGCGGCGGTGCGCAGTAGCTGCAAGGGAATTTCCAGCAGACTGCCTGGCGATAGGCGCAGGGGGTGGACGTTGCCGTTGTGCGCACGTACCGCTGGCCACAGGCTGCCATCGCCCAAGTATTGGCGGCTGAGCTGCTCTAGCGTATCGCCTAGCTGAATGGTGTGTTGGATGCTGCCCAAATCTGCCGTTTGTGCCTTGGGTGGGGCCTCTGGAGTTTGCCCTTGCGCTAAGCCAAGTTGCAGCAAAGACGCTGTGCCCAGCAGCATGCCAGGCAGTAAGCGTAAGGGCGCATCAAAAGGTGAGGGCTGGTGGTGCATAAGGAGCTCCTGGAGTAAGGCTTGTGACCTTTAGGCCTCGCTGCCGTCTGCCAGTACGTCTAAGCGATAGCCAAGCCCATAAACGGCGGAGATGGCGTAGGTATTGCCAGGGCGCAGTTCTAGCTGCTGGCGCAGGCGCGAGATGTGGGTATCTAGCGTGCGTGAGAGCACTTCAGCGTTTTGCCCCCAGACGGCTTCGCGCAGGTGGTCGCGTGACATGAGGCGGCCGGCATTTTGAAAAAGCAGCAAGGCCAGCGCAAATTCGCGGTGAGTAAGGGTAGCTTGCTGCTGGCCAAAGCTAACAGTCAGGCTGCTGCGGTCAAACTGGTAGGGGCCAAAGCTTTGCTGCTCTGCCGTGCTAATGGGGTAGGCGCGGCGCAACAGGGCTTGCAGGCGGGCTTTGAACTCTGCCACGCGCAGGGGTTTGACCATGAAGTCATCGGCCCCGCTTTGCAAGCCTTGGACGATGTCGGCCTCCTCGCTGCGCAAGGTCACCATCAAGATGGGTAGCTCAGCAGATAGCTCCTGGCGTGCCCAAGCCGCAATTTCTGGGCCGCTGGTGTCGGGCAGCTCCCAGTCGAGAACCAATAGGTCAAAACTTTCACGGCGTAGTGATTTCGTCAGGGCCGCGCCAGTGCCAAAGCACTGGCAGGTGTGGCCCATCATTTGAATCACCTGCTCTATCATGGCCTGTTGCTGGAGGTCATCTTCAAGTATGGCGATACGCATGGCAAAGAATCCTTCTTGTCTTGTCTCTTTGGTGCATCGGATAAGGGGAGCGCAGGCCTAGGCCTGTGCAGCCAGCTGCTCTAGCGCAGCGGCCAAGGCCTCGGGGCTGGCTTGGGGGGCCAGGCTGATGCAATGCTGCCACTGCGCCCAGGCGGCCATGCCCTGGCTTTGCAGCTGGGCGATGGCGCTACCGGCCTCTTTGGGGCTGTCAAAGCCCTGGCTTTGGCAGAGCAATTGCCCCTGGCTATCGAGCAGCTTGAAGTAGAACTTGCCATCGGCCTCGCGGTATTGTTTGAAGCTGGGCTGCTGGGCCTTGCTGGCCTTGGCTTTTTTGCCGCTGGGGCTGGCCACGCTAACCAGGCTGCGCAGGCCCACCGCTTCGCGCAGCTGCTGCACAAAGGGCGTGGCCAGGGCGCGGGCGCGCTGGGCACCGGCTTGTAGTACAGCCTCTACCTCTTGCGGGTGGGCGATTAGGTATTCGTAGCGCTGGCGCATGGGGGTGACTTCGCGGTCAATGCAGTCAAACAGGCGCTGCTTGGCATCACCCCAGGCAATACCCTCGGCATAGGCTTGGTGCATGGCGGCGATTTCCTCGGCGCTGGCAAAGGCCTGGTAAAGCTGGAATAGGGCAGAGCCTTCTGTTTCCTTGGGTTCGCCGGGCTGGCGCGAATCGGTGACGATGCTGGCAATCAGCTTTTTGAGCTGCTCGGGCGGGGCAAATAGCGGGATGGTGTTGTCATAGCTCTTGCTCATCTTGCGGCCATCCAGGCCAGCCAAAGTGGCGACTTGCTCTTCAATGGCCGCCTCTGGCAGCACGAAGTGCTCACCGTAGAGGTGGTTGAAGCTGGCGGCAATATCACGCGCCATTTCAATGTGCTGCACCTGGTCGCGGCCAACAGGGACTTTGTGGGCGTTGAATATCAGAATATCTGCCGCCATCAGCACGGGGTACATGAACAGGCCGGCGCTGACGCCATCGTCACTATCGCGGCCCGCCTCGTGGTTTTTATCTTGAGCGGCCTTGTAGGCGTGGGCGCGGTTGAGCAAGCCCTTGCCCGCTACGCAGGTGAGAAACCAGGTCAGCTCGGGGATTTCAGGAATATCCGACTGGCGGTAGAACACCACCTTGTCAGGGTCTAAGCCACAGGCCAGCCAAGAGGCGGCAATCTCCAGTGAGGAGCGGTGCACGCGCTCAGGGTCTTGGGCTTTAATCAGTGCGTGGTAGTCGGCCAGGAAGTAAAAATTCTCAACCCCCGTGCTATGCGTAGCGGCAATAGCGGGGCGCATCATGCCAGCGTAGTTGCCCAGGTGCGGTGTACCCGAGGGGGTGATGCCAGTGAGAAAGCGTGTCATTGTTGTCATGCTTGGTGAGTGTAGGTGTGTCTTAGTAAAAGTCTATGGTTGGCCATTAGCCCAAGAGCCAGAACAGGGGCTGCAGCAGTTCCCGAATAACTGCATTGCCAGCCTGCATCAAGGGGCTCATCCAGTAAGTGCGCGCTACCCCAGTGAACACCAGGGCAATCACGATAAACATGCCATAAGGCTCTATGCGCTGTAGCTGTATGGCCGCATTGCGCGGCAGCAGGCCTACCAGGACCCGCCCGCCATCCAAAGGTGGCAAGGGCAGCAGGTTGAAGGCCCACAAAATCAGGTTCACAAAGATGCCTGCCTGCGCCATCTCCAGGAAGAAGCGCTCTTGCACACCTGCGACGCTGACGGCAATCAATACCAGTGCCCACAAAATCGCCTGCACAAAATTGGCCGCTGGCCCAGCCGCCGCCACCCAAATCATGTCGCGCTTGGGATTGCGCAGATTGCCGAAGTTCACAGGCACTGGCTTGGCATAGCCGAACAGGAAGGTGCCAGAGGTGGCGACATACAGCAGCGCCGGCATCAGCACCGTGCCTACGGGGTCAATATGCTTGAGGGGGTTGAGCGTGATGCGCCCAAGAAGATGGGCCGTAGAGTCACCAAAAAACCGTGCTGCATAGCCATGCGCGGCCTCATGCACCGTGATAGCGAGCAGCACAGGCAGGGCGTAGATGAGAATGCTTTGCAAGAGGTTGGCGGTGTCCACGGTAGATGTAGCAGTATTTATAAAAAGAGTGATTGTTAATCAATTGTTGAAATCTATCATTCTAGTGGCCTATAGCCCTATCTCTGCCAAGCTGCCACGGCCTTCGCGCAGTACGGTTGGTGCGCCGTTGTTGACCATGCTGGTCAAGTCCAGCACGGTGGTGGGCTCTTGGGGGCAGGCACCAGCATCTAGCACGGCATCCACCAGGTGCTCTAGCGCCTCGCGGATGTCTTCGGGGTCGTTCAGTGGCTCTTCTTGCTCGGGCAGGATGAGGGTGGTGGCCAGCAAAGGCGCGCCCATGAGCTCTAGCAGTAGCTCGGTGGTTTTATGGGCTGGCACGCGCAGACCAATGGTTTTACGTGAGGGGTGACTAACACGGCGCGGCACTTCGCGCG
>CAZMMM010000131.1:0-6036 GCA_964567385.1 uncultured Comamonas sp. | reverse complement strand
ATGGCCGCGCCGATGGCGGGCACATGCGAGGTGTAGACAGATGCGGTAATGCGGGCCATGCGAATCGACCCTTTCAGAACGGCAGACCAGCGTACTGCTCAGACAATGTGGCAAGCGCACGCTCGGACTGTTGCAGGTATTGGAATTCGCTGCGGCGCATCTTGCGCTCAAAGCCGGTGTCCTGCGGAAAAACGTGCAGCAGCTTGGTCAGTGACCAAGACAGGCGCTCGGCCGACCAGATACGGCGCAGTGCAGTAGCCGAGTAGCCATCCAGCAGCTCGTCTTTTTCTGGTTGTAGTGCGCATCAAACGCACGCGAGAGGTAGTAAACGTCGGAGGCGGCTAAGTTCAGCCCTTTGGCCCCTGTAGGCGGCACGATGTGGGCAGCATCACCCGCCAGGAACAAGCGGCCATGGCGCATGGGCTCAGCCACAAAGCTGCGCAGTGGGGCGATGGATTTCTCGATGCTCGGGCCGGTGACGACGGTTTTCGCCAGGTCAGCGGGTAGGCGAGCCTTGAACTCTTCCCAGAAACGGTCATCGCTCCATTCGTTGAGGTCGGTGTCCAGCGGCACTTGGATGTAGTAACGACTCAGCATGGGGCTGCGCTGCGAGGCCAGCGCAAAGCCGCGCTCATGCTGGGCGTAGATCAAGTCCTGCATCGGCGGCGTGCGCGACATAATGCCCAGCCAGCCAAAGGGATAGACCTGTTCGTAGCTGCGCAGCACATCGGCGGGAATAGTCTGGCGGCCCACGCCGTGAAAGCCATCGCAGCCAGCAATAAAGTCGCAGTCGATGCGCAGCATCTGGCCACCGCGTGTGCAAGTTACATAAGGCTGGCTGCTGGTCACGTCGTGTAGCGCTACGTCGGTGGCCTCATCAAGCACCTGCACACCTGCCTTGTCGTGGGCGGCATAGAGGTCTTCAGTAATAGCGGTCTGACCATAGGCCATCATGGGGCGGTTTGCATATTTGGCCGCGTCAATCATCACAGCGCCTTCGTCTTGCCAGACCATGAGCGTGCCGTCGTGCGGCAGGCCTTCACGGTCCATACGCTCGCCCAGGCCTATGTCGCGCAGCAGTTGCACCGTGCCATGTTCCAGCACGCCGGCGCGGATGCGTTCTAGTACATAGGCGCGGCTTTGGCGTTCCAGCACGATGGACTGAATGCCCTGTAAGCGCAGAATGTGCGACAGCAGTAGTCCAGAGGGGCCGCCACCGATGATGGCAACCTGGGTGCGTAGGTTCTGTGTGGATGAGGTAGTCACGGGTTGAACTCCTTAAAGTGTTGTGGGTGTTGTTGTTTCAGGCGGCCAGCCAGTCGCGCAGTGCAGCGGTGACGGCCTGGGGTTGTTCCATCGTTGTCATATGACCGCTGTTTTCGATGACAACCAAACGTGCAGGCACGCCTGCGGCTTGGCAGCTGCGCAGCATGTCCTCGTGGCGGGCAAGCGGGCTCCAAGCGTCGTGCCTGCCACACAGCAGCAATACCGGGCAGCGCAACTGGGTCAGCACCTCGGTGGCATCAGGGCGGTGCATCAGCGCGTTTTGCTGTGCGGCGAAGATGTCGGGCGTTTTGCGCTCAATCATGTCCAAAATGTCAGCAAACAGCGGGCTTGCAAGCTGGCTTGCATGCACCATGCCGTGCGCCCATTGCTGCCCCATGGCACGCATGCCTTCAGTGCGTGCTGTCGTCAACAAGGCCATGCGCCCGGCCACCTCGCGCTCAGCAGCTTCGCCAGTGGCTAGCGGCGCAATACCGGTGTCCATCAGCGCAATGCGGGTGATGCGCTCAGGGGCCAAACGTGCAATCTCCAGCGCCACACGCCCACCCATCGAATGGCCAGCCAAGGCAAAGCGTGGTGCATCTAGACGGGCAAGCACACCTTCTGCCATAGCAGTGAGTGCATCGGCTGCGCCGTAGTCGGGCACGATGCAGTGCATACCCTGCAGTGCGGCAATTTGTTCACGCCAGATGGCCTCATCGCACAGCAGGCCGGGCAGTAGCACCAAGGGCTCACGTTCGTAGCGATAGCGGTTGCCATCGGGCGAGCGGCCACCGCAGAGCATCATGTCGCGGTAGTCGGCTTCACTCATGCCGCTCATGGTCGAGACCATCTTCTGCACGCTAACGCCATCGGTTGCCCCGATTTTGACGAGGAAGTAAATATTGCCGCCCAAGGCAATGCAGCGGTTCAGATCGCGGTCGATAACGGCCTGGCGCTGCTCAGGTGTCATGGGCCACTCTTGCAGGTAGGCGCTTTCGTCCGCCTTGAAGCGCGCACGATTCTCAGGCTGCATCAGCGACATGCAGAACTGGTTGAGCCAGTAGCCCTTGCGCGACTGCTGTGCATCAAACACCGTAGTGCCGGGAATATCCAGGTAAGGTTTGTCCAAAGCCATGGGATTTATTTCTGTTGTGAGAGGGAATCAGTGCGCGCCTGCCAATGCCGCGCCGCCGGGTGCTTTGCGTCCAGCGCCACTAGAGGCCACCGCAATCGCTGCCAATGCCAGTGGCAGAGCAAATATGTAATACAAGCTAAAGGGCTGCCAGCCTCCGTCCAGCAGCAGGCCTGCTGTCATCGGTGACAAAATCGCGCCTGCACGGCCTACGCCAATAGCCCAGCCCATACCGGTCACACGTACCGCAGGTGGATAGACGGCAGGCACCAGCGCATACAGACCGCACATCGATGCCTGCTGGAACAGCCCCATCACCACCAAGAGCGCAATACCTAGCGCCAGCCCTTGATTACCGGAGACTGAAGCAAAGCCAGCTGTAGCCAGTGCTGCGACCACCAGACTGATAACCGTCAACCGCGCCAAGCGCATACGCACAGCAATCAGGCTAAACAGCACACCACCCACAATGCCGCCCAGGTTAAGCAGCACACCACCCGTCACGCCCTGGCTGGCCGACAGGCCCAGCTGCGCCAGTAGCTTAGGTGTCCAGCTCATCGAGAAATAAAAGCTCACCATCAGCAGGAAAAAGCCCGCCCAGACTGCCAATGTCTTAGCTGCCAATGGGCCATGAAACAGTGCGGCAACAGTGTTGCCATCCACACGCTGTGTTTGCGAACGCTCTGGCAGCTGTGCCAGTTGCGGCAGCGCCATGCGCGAGAGCAGGCGGTTGAGCTTGTCCAATGCGCCCGCAGGACGACGAGCCGTTAAAAAATCCACCGACTCGGGCAGCCGCCAGAGCACCAGCGGAATCATTAAGGCCGACAATATGCCGCCAAACACAAACACCGAGCGCCAGCCGTAGTGCTGTAGCAGCCATGCAGCCACCAGTCCGCCCAATGCTGCACCAACGGGGTAGCCCGTGGCCTGTACCGCCATGCAGGTGCTGCGCCATTTGCCTGAGGCATATTCAGCAGCAATTACCCCCACGCTGGCGAGCATGCCACCAATACCTACGCCAGTGATACCGCGCAGCAGTGCCAGTTGCCAGTGCGACTGGGCAGCAGCTGAGGCCAGCATGCCCACACTCACCACAGCTAGGCTCATCAGCGTGATGGGCTGCCTGCCGATACGGTCACCCAATGGCGCAATAAACAGTGAACCCGCAGCCATGCCAAATAGCCCGGCGCTGAACAATATCCCTAATTGCGCACCGTTTAGCCCCCATTCGGCAGAAGCCGACTGCGCTGTGAAGGCCATGACTAGGACATCAAAGCCATCAATCATGATGAGTACTGTGCAGATGGCGATGGCCATCCATTGGAAGGAAGTCATCGGCGCATGCTCAAGCCGATTGCGAATATCTGTTGTCATATACAAGTCCTTGAATGTGGAACAGGCTGTCTCCAGCCTTCGCCGCGTGCCTGGGCAGCGAGGTGTTTTTGCTCAGTCAAAGTGTATGAATGGCATCCTGGTTAAGCCAATTAAACGTACTGCATAGCCATGCGTTTTATTTATACCCACCTCACCTGCCGCATAATTCACGATAGAGCGTGAAGCTGGCAGTGCGCTGCACGATGCGCCATGCACCGTCGCTTTGCTGTTGCAACAAGTCATCAAACTCACCAACCAGCTCACGCGGCTGCGCTTCTCGGCCAAAGGGGGTGTCAGGGGTATCGCTGCTGCCTGACCACAGCAGCACACGGCTGTGCGCCTGGGCTGTACCGTTCATGTGCAGCTCAACAACAGTGCCCGTCACCAGATGGCGTGAGATTCGATTTGCAGGCCGCTGCGCATAGCTGGAGCGAATGGCTTCGCGCCCTTGCAACACTGCACCGCTGGGCCGTTGCAGCACACCGTCAGGTGTGAACAGTGCAGCCATGCCTTCTGCATCACCCGCATCAACACAGCGTGCACTGCGCTCGACCACATCGCGGCAGGCCAGCCTTGCTAGCCATTGCTCGACTTCATTCATACTCATGTCTCCTAAAAATAGTGAATTGCTCATTGTGCGAAGCTTCGTTATCAACACCGCTTCAAAGCTATGCAAAATACTTTTTATGACGACTGAGTCCGAACTCCTCTCCAATTTGCGTGCGCTGCGTGCCTTACAAGCTGTTGCTGTGCACGGCTCTACCGTGGCGGCGGCACACTCCATCCATCTATCGCAACCAGCCATCACCCGCGCTATTGGCAAGCTAGAGCAGCTGTGTGGCCTCCCCTTATTTGTGCGCACAACCAAAGGCATGCAACCAACAGCGCAAGGCGCACAGCTGGCGCTGCGTACCCAGGCGCTACAAGAGTGCTTGGTACAGGGCGCTCGCGATGCCTTGGCACTGCGCAAAAGCAGCAGTGCACAAGAGCGCCCGCATGGGGCTGCACGTTTTGCGCAATCGGTCAGCGCCAGTCAGATACGGGCGCTGCTGGCTGTGGCCGCTTGTGGCAGTGAGTTACGTGCTGCTGCGCAATTGAAGGTGTCACAACCAGCTATCTATACCGCTTTGCAAGAGCTGGCTCGGCTATTGGATGTGGAGTTGTTCTACAAGCTGCCGAGCGGTACACGGTTGACGCCCCCAGGTGAAGCGCTGCTGCTGCGCGTTAAGCAGGCAGTGGCTGAGCTGCGCGGTATGGCTGGTGATTTGGCTGCCTGGCGGGGCACAACGCGCGGGTGTGTGCAGCTCGGTGTGCTGCCACTATCGGCTTCTATCCTGCTGCCTCAAGCATTGGATTTGCTAGCAGAGCAACACCCTGACGTAAAAGTGACAATCATCGACGGGGCATACCCTGATTTGCTACGCCAGTTGCTGGCTGCTGAGATTGATGCAATCGTTGGTGCTCTGCGCAGTGAGTCACCATCCAGTGAGATAAGCCAGCAAGTGCTTTTTGACGATGATCTGGTGGTTATCGCGCATCGTGACCACCCTTGTTTTCAGCATGAAGATTTGCGGCTGGCGGACTTGCAGCACTACTCCTGGGTTGCGCCATTGATAAATACACCTGCCGATCACCTTTGGCGCAGCGCCTTTGCCGCCTGTGGCCTACCCGCACCCGATACACGCTTGGCCGCAGGCAGCCCTGCAATGACTCGGGCGCTGGCCCTACAGTCAGGACTGTTGGCGCTGGCTTCGCGAGGCGAGGCCGCTATGGACAGCAATGGATTATTGCGTATTGTCCCCGTGGCGCTGCCTGGCGCCACGCGCAGCATCGGCATTGCCATGCGAACACAGGCTAGGCTTTTTCCGGAGCTGCAAGCCTTTCTTGATTGCTGTCAGAAGCTGTTTACCAGTAAGTAACAAGAGCCTAGCTGCTGCAGTGGATTGGCACTTGCCTGAGGGACAGAGGCTGATTTGGATTTGGCTGGCAGCAGTGCTCACTGTCTGGTCGAGGTGTATCGCCTGCAAAAAGCTACCCCCAAGATACGGGCGTTGGTGAAGGACCAGGGGGGAGGTACTGCTTTTGCCAGAAGGGTTTACCCGCTTGCGGTGAAGCTAAGTCTTTGATAAAAAATCGGTTTTTTCTGAAATTTCAAAAAATTGGTCTTTTGCAAAAAACTGCTGAAAACTGTGTATATAATTCGCCCTGTGCTTAGGCAGTCGGACAGTGTTCATAAAAAATTGCTTAAGGTGTAAAGTTTAATT
>CAZMMM010000130.1:1300-6040 GCA_964567385.1 uncultured Comamonas sp. | reverse complement strand
TGTAGAGCGAGCCGCCAATAATCGGCCCCAGCCGTGCCACCTCGGCATTCTTGGAAGACATCACCCGCTGGAACACATCCTGCTGCGGGATAGAACCCAGCATCATGGTGATGCCCGAGGCAATAAAGAACAGCCAAGCCTTGCCATCCGCGTTCTCGGGCAGAAAACGCATCCGCCCTTCGCTCACAGCAAAATCCACCACCCGCACCGCACCGCCCGCCAGGTCAGCGGCAAACCAGGCAATGGCCAGCAGGCCGACGCAAATCACAATCATCTGCACCAGGTCAGTCATCGCCACCGACCACATGCCGCCGTACAGGGTATAGACCAGCACAATCACTGTGCCCAGCACCATGCCAGCGGTAATCGACATTGCGCCCTGCGTCAGCATATTGAACACCACGCCCAGCGCGGCCACCTGCGCTGCCACCCAGCCCAGGTAGCTAAAGATGATGATGACCGAGCAAAACACCTCCACCCCCCAGCCAAAGCGCAGGCGGTAATAGTCGCCAATGGTGATCAGGTTTTTCTTGTACAGCCGGTAGGCAAAGAACAGCCCCACCAGCACCAAACACATGCCCGCGCCAAAGGGGTCTTCAATCACCCCGCCCAGCCCTTCTTTGACGAACTGGGCAGATACACCCAGCACCAGCTCCGAGCCAAACCAGGTGGCAAACGTAGTAGCCACCACGATATACAGCGGTAAATTGCGCCCCGCTACGGCGTAATCTGCCGTGCTGTTCACACGCCGCGCAGCGTACAGGCCAATACCCACGGAAACCGCCAGATACGCGGCAATAAAGGCAATCAGCATGGCAAAACCACCCCCATCAAACAGCGTTAAACGCCAAGGCCAAAGAAAGAAGACAACAGCGCAAATACAAAAAGACGCGCGATTATCGGCAGGCGGGGGTGAAAATTTCTGATTTCCGGGGGCGGCCCAGGATTTGCCGCTGGCTACTGTCTGCTTCTTACCACAGCCCTACCACATACCGGACAGGCGCAGCCGCACGATGAGCTGCATCACCAGCAAGCCCAGCACAAAACCCAGGCCGCCATAGAGCAGGGCTTGCAGCAGGCGGTTGGTGCGCCGCTGCTCTTGCAACAGGGCTTGGGCAAGCTGCTGGCTGTGGTGCTGCCCTTGGTCTTGGCGCTGCAAATAGCTGTGCAGCAGGCGCGGCAAGTCGGGCAGGATTTTGGCGTAACGCGGCGCTTGGGCTTTGACCTCGCTCCACAGGCGCTGCGGGCCCATTTGCTCCAGCATCCACTTTTCCAGGAAGGGCTTGGCGGTGCTCCACAAGTCCAGCTCGGGGTCTAGCTGGCGACCCAGCCCCTCGATATTGAGCAGGGTTTTTTGCAACAGCACCAACTGCGGCTGAATCTCCACCTGAAAGCGCCGCGAGGTCTGAAACAGCCGCATCAATACCATGCCCAGCGATATTTCGGCCAGCGGGCGGTCAAAATAAGGCTCACAGACGCTGCGAATCGCCGCCTCCAGCGCCTCCACCCGTGTGCTGGCGGGAACCCAGCCGCTTTCGATATGCAGCTCGGCCACGCGCTTGTAATCGCGGCGAAAGAAGGCGGTGAAGTTCTGCGCCAGATACTCCTTGTCGTACTCAGTCAGTGCCCCAACGATGCCAAAGTCCAGCGAGATATAGCGCCCAAAAGTCTCTGGCTCCAGGCTGACCATGATGTTGCCGGGGTGCATATCCGCATGGAAAAAACCATCGCGAAACACCTGGGTAAAGAAAATCGTTACCCCATCACGCGCCAGTTTGGGGATATCGACCCCCGCTTCGCGCAGCTTTTCGACCTGGCTAATGGGCACGCCCTTCATGCGCTGCATGACCATCACGTCGGTATGGCAAAAATCCCAGAACACCTCGGGAATCACCACCAAATCCAGCCCCTCCATATTGCGGCGCAACTGCGCGGCGTTAGAGGCTTCGCGCACCAAATCCAGCTCGTCGTTGAGGTAGGTATCAAACTCAGCCACCACCTCGCGGGGCTTGAGGCGCTTGGCCTCGTTAGACAAGCGCTCCACCCAACGCGCCATCATGTGCATCAGCGCTAGGTCTTTATCAATCACCGCCTTCATGCCGGGGCGCAGCACTTTGACGGCCACCTCGCGCTCCTGCCCATCGCGGTTGCGTATCACCGCAAAATGCACCTGCGCAATCGAGGCACTGGCCACGGGCTGGCGCTCAAAGCTGACAAAAATTGCTTCCAGCGGCTTGCGAAAAGATTTTTCAATCGTCGCCACCGCAATCGCCGAATCAAACGGCGGCACGCGGTCTTGCAGCTTGGCCAGCTCCTCGGCTACATCGGGAGGCAATAAATCGCTGCGGGTAGAAAGCACCTGGCCGAATTTGACAAAAATCGGCCCCAACTGCTCTAGCGCCTCGCGCAGGCGCTGACCACGCGGCGCATCCAAACGCCGCCCAATGGTGACGATGCGCCGCAACAGCCCAATCCACGGATGGCGAAAGCCCGAGAGCACCAGCTCATCCAAGCCATAGCGCAGCACCACCCAGACAATCGTCCAGGCGCGTAAAAAACGACCAATGCCCATGATGTTGCCCGCCTAATCGCCGCTTAAGACCAAAACTGCGGCGAATGCAAGGCCGCGCTGCTGCCCGCTGTGCCTGCAGCACCGGCCTCTGGCGGCTCTGCGGCGCTGGCTGCTGCAGCGGCTTGCTGGGGCTTAGGGATGCCATTGACCAGTTGGCGCAAAGCATCAGCCGCTGCGCGGGCGACCTGGCCCAAGCGGTGGGCTGGCGCATCGCCAATGATGCGCGCCAAGTCTTCCTCCACATCCCAGCTAACGTTTTCTACCAGCCAGTTCATCTCAGCGGCCAGTTGTACATCGCCTTCAATGCGAATAGCAGGCTTACCGCCACGCATAGCCGTTTGCGCCAAGGCCAGGGGATTGGCATCCAGCACCTCCAGGCGCAAATCAGGGCTGCTGCCGTCATCTGCCAAATTGAAAAGGCCCGCGCGGGTCACGGCCAAAGCCACGTAAAACTGGCGCCACTGCACCAAAGCCACGCGCCCGGCCTGCTGCTGCAGGCGTTGCATGGCTGCCGGCTCTTGCATCAGCACATGGTTGATAAGCAGCACCATGCGGTGCTGGGCCTCATGCACCAGCCAGGCTGGTGGCTGCACCACTTGCGCGGCGCGCTCGGCCAGTTGGCCAAGCAAAGAAAAAGGGGACTGTGTTGCCATAGCCCCCGATTATTCCTGAAATTGTGCTGCTCCCCCTGCGCCAGGGATTGCAGCCCAGCGCATCAGGCCAAAGCCTGCAGGCCCGCCACCAGCCAGCCACTGCCGCCGTCCTTGGCTTTGGTCATATTCCACACCTCACGGAAGGGGCTAAGGCCTGCGCCCTGCTCCTCGCGGCTCATGCCAGAAAACTCCACGCTGGCCAAGTAGCTGTCGCCCTGGTCTTCAATACCTAGCAGCTGGGCATCCAAGCCTTCAATATCGGTGACGTTGGGTGCACCACCGCTTTCAGCCTCGCGCTCGGCCAGTTGCTGGCGGATTTCTTCCAGCATCTCGTCGGTCATCATGGAGCGCAGCGTGGGAATATCACCCATGTCCCAAGCCTGCTGCAAGCTCATGAAATTGCGCTTGGCGGCATTCAAAAAGCCTTGGGTATCAAAATCTGCGGGAATCTCCCAGCCCTGCGAGCTAGCCAAGGCCGAGCCAATCATGCTGCCGCCAGCGGCTGGCGCTGCCTGGCCAAACTGCTCCCAGGGGCGGGCCGATGCGTCATTGCCCACTTTCTCGGGCCTGTACTGGGGGGGGGTTATCACGTCACGCGGAGCGTCAGGCTCTGCACGGCTTTGCATGGAAAGCGGCGCACCACCTGCTGCGGCCATGCCCGCCATTGCTGGCTGGCTTGGGGCCGAGCGCCTGCTTTTGAAAAAGCGAAACGCCGCAAACGCAACCATCGCCAACAAAGCCAGCATCAGGATGTTGCCAAATGCCTCGCCCATGCCCAGCGCATTCGCCAGCCAGGCCAGCCCCAAGCCCGCAGCCAGCCCACCCAATATGCCGCCCATGCCACCAAAGGGTTTCTTGGCCGGTGTTTGCGCACCCGCTTGCCCTGGGCGCTGGGCCTGCTGTGGGTTTTGCTGGGCGTTATTGGCGTTTTGCTGACGCGCTGGTGTGGCAGGCGGGGTTGCCTGGCGCTGGGTCACATTGCCCGATTGCCGCCCCATTGAGCCACCTCCACCCATGCGCTTGGCCTCTGCCAATGGCTGCGCCAGCAGCATTACAGTGGCCAACGTCACTACCCACAGTTTTTTCATTGCTTTATCTCCGAACATCTAACAACAGCGAACCATTATTCAACGCAGCTTGTTGCAATCCGTTGACAAGCCATGATGGCTAGTGCTTACTCGTATGTTTTACGCCACAAACAGCTTTTGCAACATGTTTGCAATTGCAGCACACCTGTAGGCACACCCTTGGTACTTGGTATCAGCACTTGATGCCCACGTGCAGCGCCACTACCCCAGCCGTCATGTTGTGATAGTCCACATGGCCAAAACCAGCCTGCTGCATCATGGCTTTGAGCTCTGCCTGCCCGGGGTGCATACGAATGGACTCGGCCAGATAGCGGTAGCTGTCGGCATCCCCCGCCACCATCGAACCTAGGCGCGGCAGGATGTTGAACGAGTACCAGTCATAGGCTTTCTCTAGCGGCTTGGCCACTTTGGAGAACTCCAGCACCAG
>CAZMMM010000130.1:0-1290 GCA_964567385.1 uncultured Comamonas sp. | reverse complement strand
ACATTTCCTTCAGAGCCTGGTCTTTGTGCGTCATATTACGCAGGCCAAAGGCCACGCTCACCAGATTGAACTGCCCATCAGGGAAGGGCAGTTTCTCCGCATCGCAGACCAGGGTGGGCAGGCTCAAGCCCTTGTCAATCAAGCGGTCACGCCCTACGCGCAGCATGGCTTCGTTGATATCCGTATGCACCACACGGCCTGTACGCCCGACTTTTTGGGCAAAAGCCTTAGACAAGTCGCCCGTGCCGCCAGCAATATCGAGCACCTGGTCGCCCTCTTTGAGGTTGGCCACCATCACGGTGTAAGTCTTCCAAGCGCGGTGCAGACCGGCGGACATCAGGTCATTCATGATGTCGTACTTGCTGGCAACTGAGTCAAACACCCCGCGCACACGCCGCGCCTTGTCGTTTTCATCAACGGTTTCAAAACCAAAATGGGTGTTACTCATGCTTGCCTTCAAGGGGTTGGGTAGTTGGGTTGTGCAAAAACGCCTGCGCCAAAGTCTGGGCCATTGTCGCCTCTAGTGCGGGTAGTTGGGCGGCCAAGGCAGCCTCTTGCTCTAGGTTGCGTTCGCGCTGGGCGCTGGCCCAAATGGGTGCGGGAAAGTGGCTGTCCCAGTCAAAGCGGGCAATGATGTGCCAATGCAGGTGAGGCACCATATTGCCCAAAGTGGCCAGATTGATTTTGCGCGGCTGCAGGTGCTGGCGCAGCGCCTGCTCCACCAGCGCCACGGCCTGCATGCAGTGCTGGCGCTCGGCCTCGCTCAGGTCAGAGAACTCGGCCACATGCGCGTTCCAGATGATGCGGTAGAAAGCGGGGAAGCCCGCCTCCTCCTCTGTACGAATCAGGCGCAGTTGCGGGCCTTGCCAGATAAGCTGGCCGCCTGCTGAATGGCATAGGGGGCAATCTGCACCACTCATAGCAACACCTTCTCAATCCCGCCCGCGTTGGCTTTTTGCACAAACTCGGGCAGCCAGTTTTCGCCCAGGATTTGGCGGCACATTTCGGTGACGATGTAATCCGCCTCCAGCAGGCCGTTTTGCAGGTCGTTGGTGTAGCGCGATACGCCTTGCAGGCAACTGGGGCAGCTTGTCAGCACTTTGATATTGCCCGTGGGACTGACTGCGCCGCTGGCGCGTAGTTGCGCTTCGCCTTTTTTGATTTCCTGCTCTTTGCGGTAGCGGATTTGCGTGGAAATATCTGGCCGCGTAACGCCCAACGTGCCCGATTCGCCGCAGCAGCGCTCGCTTTTGAGCACCTTGTCGCCCACCAGGGCACGCACGGTTTGCA
>CAZMMM010000129.1:0-6052 GCA_964567385.1 uncultured Comamonas sp. | reverse complement strand
CTCGGCCAGCCAGGCGTTGAGCATTTGCTCCATGGCCCAGGCGGCCTCGCCAAAAGCATCCAGCCCCACCATGCGCGAGCTGCCCTTGAGGGTGTGAAACGCGCGGCGCAGCACGGTTTGCTCGCTCAGGTCTGCGTTGTCTTGTGCCAGGGCTTGCAAAGCAGCTTGGCCGTTGGCGATGACCTCGCTGGCCTCTTCTAGGAAGATGTCGCGCAGCTCGTCGTCGGTGTCCTCGTCTGTCAGGGCCGGGGCCAATGCGGGGGCAGCAGGGGCTGGTGCAGGTATTGGCGCTGCTGCCGGTGCGGGCACAGGCTGGGGAGCGGCGGCGGCGGCTGGCGCAGGCGTAGGGGGTGGAGTAGGTGCAGGCGCGGCAGCAGGTTCAGGTGCGGCGGCAGCAACGGGCTGTGGGGCAGCAGGTGTGGGTGCTGGCGCTGGCTCAAGTTTAGGCTCAGGCTCAGGTGCTGGGATTGGCGCAGCGGGCGGCGCGTCTATCACGGGGAGGCTGGTTTCAACTGGGTCTAGCCAATTGCCAGGCATCAAGGGGGAGGTGGGCTGCTTGGCCCGTGCCGCTGCAGCTTGCTCCAGCTCGGTGCTGGGCGTTTGGCTGTCTTCCTGGCGGTGGCGCTGGCGGCCCATGATGAGTTGTAGCTCTCCGGCCTCGCTGTCATAGCGGTAGAGCTTGCGCGCCATGCTGGGCTGGTAGCTCAGCATATCAATCAAAAAGCCCAGTACGCCCAGGCTGTTGCCCAGTTTTTCAAACAGGGGCTGGCGGGCATCGCCGGTCACGGCTTCGCTGGCCAAATCCTCTACATAGCGGCGCATTTGGTTCATGGCCTGAGAGGCCGGGTCCAGCCCCAGCACTGAGAGCACGCCGCGCATCTGCGTCAGCAGCCCCACCACGGGTTGCAGCGGGGTCAGGTCATCAGGCTCGCGAAAGTATTGGTCCAGGTGCTTTTCAGTCTCGGCCAGGGTTTGGCGCAGCTCGCCCACCACGCTGCCCATGGTTTGGTGGTCGCTGACCTGGCGGTAAAGCTGCTCCATCCACGGCTCCAGCGGTGGCGCGGTTTGCCCGCCCAGCACATGGTTGAGGCGATGGGCCAGGGTTTGCGCATGCTCGGCCATGGTGGCATCCGACATATCGGCTGCGGCAAAAGCGGCTTGCAGGTACAGCACCGAGGTGGCCACCTCCATGCCCACCTCAGCGCTGGGTGGCTGGCCAGTTTGCGCAATGCGCGCCATGGCCTGGGTGATGGCGCTGGCCAGTGGCTCGCTAGAAGCGTGCAACTGCAGCAAAGACTCAGACACCAAAGAGAACTGGTCCACCACGGGTTTGATTTTTTGCGCATCCCCGCCCGCCAGGGCTGACCACAGCTCCGCCACGGCGGCAATGCGCTTGCGTGCTTTTTGCAGCAAAGCGGGGTCAAAGCGGCCAAAGAATGGCTGCTCGTAATTTACGGGGGTGTAGCGCTGCAGCTGCATGCTGGCTTGCACGGCTTGCAGCACGGGGGCTTGCCCCTCTGGCACGGGCTGGGCCTGGGCGCAGAAGAACAGCATGTCCTGCACCAAGCGTTCGGTATTGGCGGCTTGCCCCTTGGCCAGGCTGCTATAGACCATCAACACCCGCGAGGCCACGCGCTTGGCATACACATCGGGCTTGAGCAGCTGGTGCGACAGGGCATCAAAAAAGCCTGCGCTGATTTTCCAGAAAATACGTTGCGGCCCAGGCTCATGGTTTTGGCTCAGGCCCAGGCACATCATGCGCAGGCGGGCAGCGGCAATTGGGTCGGCGGTTTTAACCACTTGCAGCACCGCCGCATCCAGCACACTGCGCACCCCGGGGTTATAGGCCATGGGCTTGGGCTGCTGGGCCAGCTCTGGCTCGCGCAGGCGGCGCTCTATGGGCCACAGGTCGGCGGGGTGAATTTTGTTTTCCTGCCCATACAGGGCTTGCACATCGCGGTACTGGGGGAAGAGGGCGACGGGCAAAATATCGCGGCCAGCGAGCACTGCCTCCAAGTATTCCAGCAGGGCGTAGCTGGCTTTTTCCAGGGTTTGCACCACAGCGTCGCTGCAATCCTCGGGGGTTTGCACATAGTGCTGAACGGCCGCCTCCATGGACTGGGCCAGCAAAGCTGCCTGGGGCTGGGCCACCATCTCTAGGGCACCGGCGCTTTGGTGGAGCTGCTGCTTGGCAATGCGCAGGGGGCTGCTGTCCAGGGCGGCCAGGTCAGAGTCGCGGGCCTCTTGTGCCTCCAGGGCAAAGCGGCGCATGGTGCGCACACCCCCTTCCAGGGATTTGCGCAGCTCCTCCAGCACCCAGGCCAAGGGGCCCAGGTCTTGCTCGCTGGTGCGTCTGGCATCTACGGAAGGCTCGATTTTCACTGACATGCTGCATCCTTGGCTGCTGCAGCCGCGACGCAATCGGCGGCTGAGGCTAGAGCGGTATTTACTTGTTGGTTAGGCAATTTTGAATCGGGTCACAGACTGGCGCAGCTCTTGGGCTATGCGGGCCAGCTCGCGCACCTGCTCGGCGGTGCTGCGTGTACCGTCACTGGTTTGCTCTGTCACGGCAAAAATATGCTGGATGTTGCCAGCCACCTGGTTGGCCTGCTGGGCCTCAGTCTGGGTGGTTTGGGCAATCTCGTGAATCAGCTCTGACAGTTTGGTGGAAACCGTGTGGATTTCAGTCAGCGCAGAACCTGCTGAGTCAGACAGGCGCGCGCCCTCCACCACGCCCAGGGTGGCGCGTTCCATGGCGGCCACCGTGTCTTGTGTGTCGGTCTGAATGGTTTTCACCAAGGTGGCAATCTGGCGCGTCGCGTCGGCAGAGCGCTCGGCCAGGCGCTGCACCTCTTCCGCCACCACGGAGAAGCCACGCCCCGCCTCACCAGCAGAGGCGGCCTGAATCGCCGCGTTCAAGGCCAGTACGTTGGTTTGCTCGGTAATGTCAGAAATCAGCTCGGTAATCTCGCCAATCTCTTGGGATGATTCGCCCAGGCGCTTGATTCGCTTGGACGTTTCCTGCATCTGGTCACGAATGGCATTCATACCGCCAATGGTGTTCTGCACCGCCTGCTGGCCCTGGGCAGCAGCTTGCAGCGACTGGTTGGCCACGTCAGCCGATTGCTGGGCCTGCTCAGACACCGTGGTAATGCGCGAGGCCATCTCTAGCACCGCCTCACCCGTGCCGCGAATTTCATGCAGCTGCTGGGTGGAAGATGCCAGCAGCTGGGTAGAGGTGCTGTCCACCGTCGTGGTCGTCTCCACCACCTGGGTGGCAGTTTTTTGTACGTTGCCCACCAGCAGACGCAGCTCTTCCACGGTGTAGTTCACCGAGTCGGCAATCGCCCCGGTAATGTCTTCCGTCACCGTAGCCTCTTGGGTCAAGTCCCCTTCGGCCAGGTTTTGCAGCTCGTTCATCAGGCGCAAAATCGCGGCCTGGTTGGCATCGTTGATGCGCTTGGCTTCTTGTTCTTGGCGGCGGGCATCGCGTTGCTGTTGCTCGGCCTGGCGCTGGCGCTGGCGGCTGTCCAGTACCGAAACGCGGGTGAGCAAAATGCCCAAAGTCATCAGCAGTAAAGACAGGCCAGCCAAGGCCGCCAGCTGCTCCAGGCTAATACCTGCATCGGCAGAGAGGCGTTGCTGCAGGGCCTCCAACTGCAGGCGCAGCGGCTCACTGTCGGCAATCACAATGGTTTGGGCTTCGCGGGCGGCTACCAAGCCTTGCAGGCTGTTCAAAATCACCTCGGCTTCGGAGCGAGTGGTTTCATACTGGGCCAGCAAGCCGGCCAGCAGCTCGCGCACCTGGCGGCTTTCCTGTGGGGGCAGCTCCAGGTCGGCATTGCCGCTGGACAGGCCTTGCGCCAGCTCCTGAAAGCTGTTTAAGTCCTTGCCCAGCAGGAAGACGGCCTCGGGGTTCACCCCCTCCATCGACTGGAATTCATTGGCCGATTTACCAATGCGCTGGGTCAGCATGGCCAGCTGGCTAATGGCCTCAATGGCGGGGCGTTGTATGCGGCCAGAGCTGCTCAAAATCAGCTGTGAGACGGCCTGCGTGGTGGTGAGCAGCCCGGTGGACTGGCGGTTAATGTCGCGCAGCGAGGCGGCCACCTTAATCAGCACATCCTCTTGGCTGAGGACGATGTTGGCGCCACGCTCTGAGCGCTCGGCCAGCTTGAGCAGGGCCTGCACCTCTTCCTGGTATTGTTCTTTGGCGGCGGCTATGCCCACGCCCTCATCGCCCTCGGCCAGGGCGCGCACGTTGCGGGCAAATACGCTGGAGCTGGTTTTTAACTCCACAAAAGCCAGCTGCGTACCCAGCAAGGCCTGGGTACCCGATTTGGCCATGCGCTGCGCTTGCATCAGGGCCTGGCCGGTGGCGGCCACCTGTTTGGCTGCGCGGTCAGTTTGCTGCAGCACCCAGCCCGACAAAATCGCCAAAGCCACCGCGCCAATGGCCAGCACCGCTAGCAAGCGCCGCTGGTGGGTGGCCGCTGGCGCTGTGCCCAGCAGGGGCAGGGTGAGGGTGTCTTGCTCCAGCAGGCGGCCACCGTCCATGATTTCGGAGGCTTGTACGCTGTTGAGCGACTGCTCCAGCAGGGTCTCGCCGCCGCTTAACATGCCCTGGCTGCCCCCGTGCGGGTCGGAGTTGCGACGAAAGCGTCCTGTTATTTTTTGAAAAAAAGACATGGTTTCCTCTGGGTCAGCCCTTGGTCATAAATTTACAAGCCCACCCGTAAAAAAGCGGGGGTTTGAACCATGGTTTGCAGCGATAACTCCTGCCACTGCTGGCCTTGGGCATCGGTCCACAGGCCACCCAGCCCCAGCAGGCTGTGCTCGGGGCTGGCGGCCTGGCTCAGTTGCAGGCTCTCGGCACTGCGCAGGCCCAGCAGCTGGTCCACCACCAAGGCCGCATTCACCTGTAGCGCGGGGTTGATGGCCAGCAAACTGGTTTCAGACAGGGCAATGCCCGTGCGCTGCACCGAATGGCCCAAAAAGGCGCACAAATCAATCACCCCCAGCAAATTGCCGCGCAGGCTGGCAACGCCTAAAAACCAGGCTTGGGCGTAGGGCACGGCTTGCACCTGCGTCCAGGGGAAAATCTCTCCGGCCTGCGACAGGGGCAGCAAATAATTGCGCCCGCCCGCTTGCACTGCCAGCCACTGCATATTCGGAAGCCCGTCGCCACGTGCAGCCAGCAGGCGGTCGGCCAGCCGGGTCTGGAGCTCGTGCAAAGAGCGTTTTTGAGTGATGCGCTGCGGACTGCTCATGCGTGGTAAGTGCTGTTAGGGGTAGAGGTGAAAAGGGCGGGTAACAAAGCGGCCTAAGCCTGCTCAATGGCAGCAATCTTGGTCCACAGCTCTTCGGCGTTGACGGGCTTGGTGATGTAGTCACGCGCGCCCTGGCGCAAGCCCCAGACCTTGTCAGTCTCCTGGTTCTTGCTGGTACACATGATGATGGGAATATCCGCATATTCAGGCGTGCGCACAATCGAGCGCGTCAGCTGAAAACCGTTTTGGCCGGGCATGACCACATCCATCAAAATCAGGTCGGGCTTGCCCTCAGCCAGGCGCAGCATGGTTTGCTCGGCATTCACGGCGGTGCGCACGGTCATGCCGCGCTTTTGCAGCAGGTCTGACAAGAACATCAGCTCTGTTTTGGAGTCATCTACCACTAAAACATTTTTAATTGGCATGGTTTACCTTCAGTCAAGCGGGGCGCAGTCCTACGCCTTTACTGGGGCTTGCCCAGTTGCTGCACAGTTTGCAGCAGCAAGTCTTTGGTGAAAGGCTTGGTCAGATACTCTTCACAGCCCACCATGCGGCCACGGGCCTTGTCAAACACCCCGTCTTTGGACGAGAGCATGACAATCGGCGTATCCGCAAAACGGGGGTTGCGCTTAATGATGGCGCTGGTCTGGTAACCATCAAGGCGGGGCATCAAAATATCGCAAAAAATCAGCTGCGGCTCAAAGTCATTGACCTTGGCCAGCGCGTCAAACCCGTCCTCGGCCAACATAACCTCATGCCCGCCTTGCTTTAAAAAAATCTCG
>CAZMMM010000128.1:0-6060 GCA_964567385.1 uncultured Comamonas sp. | reverse complement strand
AAATGGCGAGCTGATTCACCTGCTCTCTACCGAGGGGCTGTCGCGTGACATCCTCACGCACATTCTGGATACCGCCAGCAACTTCGTCAGCGTCAATGACCGCGAGGTCAAAAAACTGCCCCTGCTGCGCGGCAAAAGCGTGTTCAACCTGTTCTTTGAAAACAGCACCCGCACCCGCACCACCTTTGACATTGCCGCCAAGCGCCTGTCTGCCGATGTGTTCACGCTGGATATTGCGCGTAGCTCCACCTCCAAGGGCGAGACGCTGCTGGACACGATTGACAACCTGAGCGCCATGGCCGCCGATATTTTTGTGGTGCGCCACAGCGAATCGGGTGCGCCGTACCTGATTGCCAAGCATGTTGCGCCGCATGTCCACGTCGTCAACGCCGGTGATGGCCGCCACGCCCACCCCACGCAGGGGCTGCTGGATGCCTACACCATCCGCCACTACAAAAAAGACTTTACCCAGTTGCGCGTCGCCATCGTTGGCGACGTTCTGCATTCGCGGGTGGCGCGTTCGGACATTCACGCCCTGCTGACTTTGGGCTGCCCTGAAGTGCGCCTGGTAGGCCCACGCACCTTAGTACCTTCTGAACTGGCCGAGCTGGGTGTGCGCGTCTTTCACAACTTGGAAGAAGGCATTAAAGGCTGCGATGTCATCATCATGCTGCGCCTGCAAAACGAGCGCATGAGCGGCGCACTGCTGCCCTCCAGCCAAGAGTATTTCAAGAGCTTTGGCCTGACCGAAGAGCGCCTGCAACTGGCTCAGCCCGATGCCATCGTCATGCACCCCGGCCCCATCAACCGAGGGGTGGAGATTGAATCTGCCGTGGCCGATGGGCCGCAATCCGTCATCCTCTCGCAAGTGACGTTTGGCATTGCCGTGCGCATGGCCGTCATGTCGATTGTTGCGGGCAATGAAGCCTGATTTTTGATTTCCAAAGGGTGCTTTTATGACCACAACCCTCATCCGCAACGCTCGCCTGCTGGACCCCGCCACGGGGCTGGATGAAACCGGCGATATCGCCATCGCTGACGGCAAAATCCTCGCCCTGGGGCAAGCGCCAGCGGGTTTTGCGCCTGTCCACACCGTGGATGCCAGCGGCTGCTGGCTGCTGCCCGGCCTGGTCGATTTGGCCGTGCGCCTGCGCGAGCCGGGGCATGAACATGCCGGCATGTTGCAGTCGGAAATGCAGGCCGCCGTGGCCGGCGGCGTGACCAGCCTGGTCTGCCCGCCCGACACCGACCCCGTGCTGGACGAGCAAGGGCTGGTAGAAATGCTGCAATTTCGCGCCCAAAAGCAGCACAAGGCGCGGCTCTTTCCCATGGGCGCTTTAACGCTGGGGCTCAAGGGCGAAATCCTCACCGAAATGGCCGAGCTGACCGAATCGGGCTGCGTCGCCTTTGGTCAGGCAGAAGTGCCGCTGCGCAATACCCAAACCTTGGCACGCGCCCTAGCCTATGCCAACACCTACGGCTTTGCCGTTTGGCTGCGCCCGCAGGAGAAAGATTTGGGCAAGGGCGTTGCCGCCAGCGGCGCATTGGCCACACGGATGGGGCTGGCAGGCGTGCCTGTGGCAGCAGAAACCATTGCCCTGCACACCATTTTTGAACTGATTCGCGGCACACAAACCCGCGTTCACCTGTGCCGCCTCTCCAGCGCGGCGGGGGTGGAGCTGCTGCGCCGCGCCAAGGCCGAGGGGCTGAATGTGACGGCGGATATCTCCATCCACTCCCTGCTGCTTACTGAGGACGATATTGGCTACTTTGACAGCAGCGCCCGCCTGATTCCACCGCTGCGCCACCAGCGCGACCGCCAGGCGCTGTCTGCCGCTTTGGCTGATGGCACGATTGATGCGCTGGTCTCTGACCACACCCCCGTGGAAGAAGATGCCAAAGTACGCCCCTTTGCCGAGGCCGATCCAGGAGCCAGCGCCGTTGAGCTATTGCTCTCAGCCACCGTGCAATGGAGCCAGCAAGACGGTGTGCCACTCACCCGCGCCCTGCAAACCATTACCAGTGCGCCTGTGGCCGTGCTGGGCGGGGCGCTGGGCAGCTTGGCCAACGAACTAGGCCGCCTGCAAGTGGGCGGTGCGGCAGACCTGTGCCTGGTCAACCCCAAAGCGCAATGGCATGTCGATGCCAGCACGCTGTACAGCCAAGCCTGCACCACGCCCTTTGCTGATAGTGAAATGCCCGCGCAAGTGCTGCGCACCTGGGTAGCGGGGGAACAAGTGTTCTGCCGCCCTGGCGCAAACAGCACAAACGGCGCAAATTCAGACCAAGGCCAAGCTGTATGAGCGCTAGTTCTCACTCCCGCTGGATCATCGTGCTGGCCGCACTGTTTGGCCTGAGCGGCGTGGCATTTGCCGCTTACACCAGCCACGGCCTGGGCTTTATCACCGACCCCGTATTGCGCGAGGCCACCCGCGCCAGTATGCAGCAGGCAGTGCAGCAGCAAATGCTGCATGCGCCGGTGCTGCTGGCTTTGGGCTTGTGGGCCAGTACCCCGGCAGCGGCCAAGGCGGGGCGCTGGCTGGCGCTGGCGGCGGGCTTTTTTGCCCTGGGGCTGCTGCTGTTTAGCGGCTTGATTTATCTGCGTGGGCTAACGGGCTTCAGCAGCTTGGCAGCGCTGGTGCCCTGGGGCGGTACTTGCCTGATGCTGGGTTGGGCCAGTACTGCTGTGGCGGGCTGGCGGGCTACCCGAGTGAGTAGCAACAGCTTCTAGCCCTCTTCAGTACACATCACGCCGATAGCGCCCTTGGGCAAGTAGCTCATCCACCGCCGCGCTGCCCAGTATGTCGCGCAAGGTGGTATCGACCGCTTGCGCCATGCCTTGCAGGCTGCCGCAAACGTAAATCGCCGCGTTGCGCTGCTCTACCCATTGGCGCAGGCGGGGGGCGTGCTGGCGCAGCAGGTCTTGTACATAGACTTTGCCTGTGCCGTCGCGTGAAAACGCCCAGTCCAGATGCGCCAGTTGGCCAGCGGCCAGATAGGCTTGTAACTCCTGGCCGTAATGCTGGTCGTGGGCAGCTTGGCGCTCACCCAGCAGCAGCCAGTGGGCATATGCGCCGTTTTGGATGCGCTGGCGTATATGGCCGCGCAGCCCGGCCAGCCCCGTGCCATTGCCAATCAAGACCAGGGGGCGCTGGGCATTATCTTCCAGCCTAAAGCCGGGGTGGGGGCGCAGCGTTAGGCGCAGCGGCTCGCCCAGCGCCAGCGTTTGCGTGAGCCAGTGCGAGGCCAGCCCAGGGCGGCCTTGTGCATCCTGGGTTTGGCGCACCAGCAGGTGTATGCGGCCATCTTGGGCGCTAGAGGCGATGGAGTAGCTGCGCGGTGCAACGCTTTGTTCTGGCGCTGACGTTGACCCTGACGCTGGGGCGGGTGGGTAGATGTCTACCAAATCGCCCGATTGCCAATGTGGGATGGCCTCTTGTGCTGCGGGCGCTGCCAGCTCCAGGTAGTACACCGCGCCGCCTTGGCTGCCGGGGTTGCTGTGCTGGCGAGCGGCCAGCGTCCAGGTTTGAATGGGGGCGGCCAAGGGGAAGGGAGCGGCGGCAGTGCTGGCTTCTGCGCCTTCTGCCGGTTGCACGGCCAGGTGCTGTGTTAACAGGGCTTGCCATTGCGCCAAGGCGGCAGGGTTGGTGCTGATGTTGTCGGCCTCTATGCGCGGCTGCCAGGCTTGTGCGCCTTGGGCTTGCAGCCAGCCGTCCACAGCACGGCCAAAGCCGCAGAACTGTTGGTATTGGCTATCACCCAAGGCCAGCAGGCCGTATTGCAGTTGGGGCAGGGGCAAGGTGCTGGGCAGAATGCGGCTGTGGAACAAGAGGGCGTTGTCTGGCGCATCCCCCTCGCCATAGGTGCTGAGGATGAAGAGCGCCCGCTTGGCCGCCTGTAGCTGGGCGGCACTGACTTGCCCCAGGGGCAGCAATTGCACTGCCCAGCCTGCGCGGTGTAGGTGCTGGGCGGCTTGTTCAGCCAGTGCCTGCGCTTGGCCGGTTTGGCTGGCATAGGCCAGCAGCAGGGGGCGGCCACCTTGCGCCAGAGCGGCGGCTTGTTGCTGGAGCTGGCGGGTCTGGCGGCGCTGGCGCAGGTAAATCACCAGGCACAGCAGAATGTAGGCGGCTGTCAGCGCAGCGGCCAGCAGCCAGCGCTGCGGGTCGGTGGTCATATCCCACATGGTGTTGTGCTATTCATTCAAGGGAAGGGGGAGGAGGCAGGGGGTAAGTCGGCCTGCTGCATAGCCGCTTGCCAGGCGGGGCTGGCGGCTGCTTCCTGCCCGTTGTGCAACAGGGCGGCAATGCCGTGCTGCTGGGCAAAGGCCAGGCCGTCTTCCAAGCCCAGCACGGTGAGCAGGCTGGCTAGCGCATCGGCATCCATACAGCGGGGGTGGAGCACGGTAACGCTTTCCAGGCCATTGGTAATGGGTTGGCCGCTGCGCCCGTCTAGGGTGTGGCTGTAGTTGCGGCCTTGCCATGAATGCTGGTGGTAGAGGCTGCCCGAGGTGGCCACGGCCTGCTCGCGCAAGACCAAGGTGGTGGCCGCCGAGTCGGTTTGCTGGGGTTGATGCGCAACAGGAGCCAGGGCAACGCGCCAGGGCTGGCCATCGGGGCGCTGGCCGCTGGCGCGTAGTTCGCCGCCAATTTCTACCAGGCAGTGGGTTAGCCCCAGGCGGTGCAGGCATTGCACCAAAGCATCCACGGCAAAGCCTTTGGCAATGCCGCTTAAATCCAGTTGCAGGCCACCTGTTTGAAGCCATTGGCCTTGGGCATTGCGTGCCAGGCGCTGCCAGCCGCTGCATTGCAACGCCTGGGTGATGGCGCTGCGGCTGGCAGGCCGCCAATCTGCCGCTGGGGGGGCGCTGGGGCCAAAACCCCAGGCAGCCACCAAAGCGCCCAAGGTGGGGTCAAACGCCCCTTGGCTGCGCTCTGCCCAGTCCAGACCAGCGCTTAGAACGTGGCTTAAATCTTCTGGCAGGTGCAGCCAGCTTCCCGCAGGCGCTTGGTTGAAGCGCGAGAGGGCGGAATCTGGCTGCCAGTGGCTCATGTCGGCAATGATTTGGTCAAGCACCGCTTGCACCGCTTGCTGGATGTGGGCGAGCGGCAGGTAGTCGGGGTTATCGACCACCAGCCGCCAATGCGTGCCCATGGTCTGGCCTGCCAGGCGCTGCAAGCTGGCAGGCTCGGCAGCACGCAGGCGTTGGCGCTGCTGGGATAGCTGCTGCCCCGCCAAGCCCAAGCCGCCCCATGCCCCAGACGCGGCAAAACCCACCCCAGCGGGCAGGGTGGGTAAGGCGGTGGGGGAGGGAGCTGCTGCGCCCACCGGCCTGGCGGCGCTCAAGGCCGCAGGGCGGTAGTCCAGGTGGTACTTGGGACGGTAAGGCACATGCTTGCAGAAGAAAAGAGAGAGGATTAAGGCAGCACTTCCAGCGTGCCAGCGTAGGTCAGGCGGCGCTCTTGGGCTTGGGGCAGGCTGGTTTTCTGGTCTTTCAGCTCGGCCTCTAGCCAGTACATGCCGGCGGCGGGCCAGTTCACGCTGAACTGGCCTTGTGCGTCGGTTTTGACGGTGATTTCATTCACGCTGTCGCGGTAGCGCGATGCGCCGGGGGTGATGGTGACTTCCACCTCAGCGGCGGGCTTGCCATCGGCCAGCAGTTGCAGTTGCGCGGCTTCGCCTGCTACCCAGTCGTTCAGGTGCTGGCCTTTGGCGGGCAGCAGTTCCAAGCCTTGGCCGCTGGGGGTGATGGCGCTGGGCTTGCCCAAGGTGACGAAGGTTTCTACCCGGCCTACGCTTTGGGTGACTTTCAGCTCTTTGGCATCAGCGGGCACTTCAGCGGTGAACTTGTCGGGGCTGCCGCGCCAGCGCTTGGGCTTGCCCTCGGCATCTTTGTAGCTGGCAAACAGGCCGCTGTTGACGGTGGCAATGCGGTAAGTGCCGGTTTGCTCCAGTTGCAGGTCAAACACGGCGCGCAGCTTGCCCTGGTGCTGGTTCTGCGGCTGCAAAGCGCTGCCGTCGGGGGCGGTGATTTGCAGGTTTTGCAGATTCAGCGGCACATGG
>CAZMMM010000127.1:0-6089 GCA_964567385.1 uncultured Comamonas sp. | reverse complement strand
AGCCCAGCCGCTGGGGGGCGTGGCCAGCTTGTCGCCGTGGTAGGCCAGCACGGTGGACCAGACAAAAGTGCCTACACCGCATTCATGAATCGCCTCGGGCATGAAGTCAGCCTTGTTAAGCTGGTTCCAGTCCAAGCGCTCAAACAAACCCTCGTCACAGCCACGGTTGATGTCTGGGCCTTCGGCTTCGACCACATCCCAGGTGACTTTCTTGGTTTCCACCATGGCCTTGATGCGCGATTGCTCGCCGTTGTACTCCACCTGGGTGACTTGGCCGCCCGTGGCTTTTTCATAGGCATCGAAATAGGCTTTTTTCTGCGCCACGCCGCTGGCACCGCCAAAGTTGACCACGGTAATAGCTTGCTGCGCCAAGGCAGGCAAAGCTAAGGCAGTGGCAGCGGCCAGCAGGGCGGGGCGCAGCAGTCGGTTCAAGGGGCGGTGGTGGGTGGTTTGCTTTTTGTGCATGGTGTTGTCTCCCTGATGGGTGGTTAAGGTTGCTAGGGGGAATGAATGGGGGTAGTAACTCAGGCATATCGGACATATCAGGCGTAGGCGCGTAGGTGCTGGGTGGGGGCGTGCAGTTGCACGTTCTCGCCTGGGGTGGGCACATTGCCAGCGCCTAGGGTGAGTTTGACCATCACCTCTTCCTCTGCGGGTGTGGTGCAGCGCAGGCGCAGATGGTCGCCAAAATACATCACGTCCAGTACCTGGGCGGCAAAGCTGTTGTCTTGGCCGGGGGCGGCCAGGCTCAGGCGCTCGGGGCGCACGCAGCCGGCTACTTCTGTGCCCACTGCCGCCTGGTTCACGTTGATGCCGCGCAGGCGCGAGCCGCCAGGCAGCTCCATTTCGCATTCTTGGCCATCAGTGCTGAGGATGCGGCCTTTTAGCTCGGCGTTGTCGCCAACAAAATTGGCCACAAAGCGGTTGCTGGGGGTTTCGTAGAGGTAGTCCACACGGTCAATCTGCTGGATGCGGCCATCGTTAAACACGGCTACGCGGTCGCTCATGGTCAGCGCCTCAGACTGGTCGTGGGTCACGTACACAAAGGTGATGCCCAGGCGGCGGTGCAGGGTCTTGAGCTCAATTTGCATGTGCTCGCGCAGTTGCTTGTCCAGTGCGCCCAAAGGCTCGTCCATCAGCACCAGTTGCGGGTCAAACACCAGGGCGCGCGCCAGCGCTACGCGCTGTTGCTGGCCGCCGGACATTTGCGCGGGGTAGCGCTCGCTCAAATGGTCCATTTGCACCATCTCCAGGGCGCGTTTGACCTTGGCCTGCATCTCGGCCTTGGGGGTTTTGCGCACTTGCAGGGGGTAGGCAATGTTCTCGGCCACCGTCATGTGCGGGAACAGGGCATAGTTTTGAAACACCATGCCAAAGTTGCGCTTGTGCGGCGGGGTGCGGGTGATGGGCGAGCCATTCAGAATAATCTCGCCAGCGGTGGGCGACTCAAAGCCCGCCAGCATCATCAAGGTAGTGGTCTTGCCTGAACCCGAGGGGCCAAGCAAGGACAGGAACTCCCCACGCTGAATATCCAGATTCAAATCGCGCACCACCAAGCTGGTGCCGTCGTAGGTCTTCTGTACACCGCGAAAGGTGACTAAGGCAGGGGTGTTGCTCATGGAAAAAGGCAGCCGCCAGAGGCGGCCCAATCAAGTAAACGTGGGGCCAACTGTAAACAGCTACCCCAGTGGGTGACAGGTACAAGCTATAGAGAAAAAGCATGTACTGTGCAGCGCAAAAATCCGCTACATAAAAACCCTGTGGGTGTTTACCCCTAGTTCACGCAAACGCCGCTGCCGCAGCACCAACTTTCTTGCTGAGGGGCGATTCACTGTTTGCGCTTGGTATCTTCCTGCGCCTTGCGCAACAGCGGCGAAATCGGCAGATAGCGATAACCCACCGAAGCCACCCCCAGCCACAGCGCAATCGTCAGCAGCACAGCGCGGTAGCTGTTCCAACCCCATTGCAGCGCCAGCTCGGCCATGATGCCGGTGACGACCTGCATGAGCGCCACGCCCAGAAACATGGCCATGGTAAACAGCGACAGGGCGCGGCCAATCAGCTCCGGCGGGTAGGAAATGCGCACATCCGAATACTGCAACACCCCATAGCCCGAGAGCACGCCCATGCACAGGATGATGACCACGCTGGCCGTCTCCCAAGGCAAAAAAGCCAGGATGACGAACAGGCTGGCCATCAGCAGTGAGGCATAGCCCAGCCAAGCGCGGCGCTGGTGCACGCCGGGGTCCAACTTACCAAACAGCCCTGGGGTGAATAAAGAGATAAAAGACATGGCCAGGGCGACGTTGCCCGCCTCTACCAAGCTGAAGGCAAAGCGGTCAATGAGCAGCGGCCCCAGCCACAGGCCACGCAGGCTTAAAAACGCCGCGTAAGAGGACAGGCCCAGCAGCAAGATGCCCCAAGTGTGGGGCAGGGTGAACAGGCGTAAAAAGCCCATCAGCGCCTCGCCCCAACCCTCGGGCTGGGCGCTGCTGGCGTGTAGGCTAGGCGGCTCGTGTACCCAGCGCCAAATCAGCAACCAGGCCAGCACACACAGCAAAGCCAGCAGGGCAAAGCCCCCGCGCCAGCCCCAGCTTTGCACTACCCAGGCCAGGGGTGTGCCGGTAAACAGCAGCCCCAGGCCGCCGCCGCCCAAGCTCAGGCCAGAGTAAAAGGCAAAGCGGTCAGGCGGAAAATGCCGCGCCACAAACAGGGTGCAGACCAAAAAAGCCGGTGCACAGCCAATGCCAATCAAGAGCTGCCCCAGCATCAGCCACAAATAGCTGGGCGCAGCAGCGGATAGCGCCGCGCCCAGCGCAGCCAGCGGGAAGGCACTCAAAATCGTGCGGCGCAGGCCAAACTTGTCTAAAGAGATGCCCATCAGCAACTGTGCTACGCCAAAAGACAGGCCAAACAAGCCCGCAAAAGCGCCCAAGTCCTGAGCGCTCAGGCCAAAGTCAGACTGCAAGCCCAGCGCCAGCGTGCTGGTGACGGTGCGAAACGCCTGACTCAGGGCAAAGCCGCCAATCAGCGCCAGCAGCATCAGCCACAGGGGGTGTAGTGGGCGCTTTGGCGGGGCGGTTGCTTGGGCATGGGGGGCGGCGGCAGTTTCTGCCTGGCTGGGGTGGGGGGTGTCATGTGGCTTCACCCCGCAAGCCTAACCGATGGTGCTGCCGCTTGCACCGGCTTATCCTGCGTGCTTGGGCAAGGGGGTATGCGCCACTGGCTCAGGCATGGGGGGGCTGCTGTGGGCGTAGCGCCCCGGTGTGAGTGCATGGTGGGCTTTGAAGCTGCGCTGCAGGTGTGCCTGGTCAGCAAAGCCCATGGTGTGGGCGGTATCGGCTAGAGCAGCCCCCGCTGCCAGCAGGCGGCGCGCGCCATTCAGGCGCAGGTTCAGGCGGTATGCCCCTGGGGTGACCCCGGTGGCCGCTTTGAAGCAGCGGATAAAGCCTGAAGCACTCATACCACTAGCGTGTGCCAGAGCCTGTACGCTGGGAGCCGTGTCGGGGTGCTGATGCAGTATCTGCAAAGCGTGTGCAACGGCCTGGGTGGCGGCATCCACCTGGCCACAAGAGGTGGGCGCTGCCTGGGCAATGGCTGGGTTGCAAAGCAGTTGCAACAATGATTGCGCATAGTGCTGGTGTTGGGCTGGGGTGGGCCATTGGCACAGCGCATCCACCCAAGCTGTTAATGCGGGTGTGTGCAGCGCCCGGCGCATAAAGCGCAGGCTGTGCCCTCCTAGTTGCTTGTGCAGCCAGTCCGCCTGCACAAACAGCATGCGGTATGACCAAGGCTGCGTTTGGGGCGGGTTGCAAGCATGCCAGACCCCTGGCTCTATCAGGACGACCGTGCCCGGCGTGACTGGCTCAGGGCCAGACGGGTGCTGAAACTGTGCTGCCCCTGCATCCACAATGCCTATTGAATATTCCGCGTGCATGTGCAGGCGGTAGCAGTGGGGAGATTGGCGGCTGACACGCAGCTCCGCCCAGGGCAGCGCAGGGTGGCGGTAGAACTGGTGTTGGGTATGGCAAGGGGAGGAGGAAAAGGGCATTAGGCCATCCATCATGCCAGCAGGCTCAGGACACTCAGGGCCAGCAAGGCCGCCAGCAGCCGATGAAACATTTTTTGGCGCGGGGGCGTGTGCAGCCACTGCGCCAGAACTTTGCCCAGCAGCGCCCAGCTGCCTACGCCTAGCAGGCAGGCCGTTAGTGATACCAGACAAAAGCCGTACAGCGCTCCCCAGGCTTGCGGGCCGTGGGGGATTACGAACAAGCTAACCCCTGACAGTGCTACCAGCCAAGCTTTGGGGTTGAGTGACTGCACCGCACTGCCTTGGGCAAAAGCCCGCCAGGGCTGGAGGCTGCTTTGGGGTGCACCGGCTGACAAGGTGGTGGCAGGCGCTTGCAGCAAACGCCAGGCCAGCCACAGCAAATAGCCAGCACCCAGCCAGGTGGCAGCCAGGCGCAGGCCAGGCCAGCGCACCAGCAGTTGCTGCGCGCCTTGCCCCATGCACCAGACCACAGCGGCGTAGCTAAGGCTGGCTCCTAGCACGTAAAGCCAAGCCACCAAGGGGCGTGCCTGGCTGCCATGGCGCAGCGCCAAAATATTGACCGGGCCAGGGGTGATGGCCCCCACCAGGGCAAAGCTGCTCATCGCCAAGACAGTGCCCAAAGTGGGGAGGGTAGCGGGGGATAGGGTGAGTGAGAGATGTGGCATAGCCCCCAGTCTGGCGTGGGGATGGCTATTTGTATTGAACACAATTGCCACTGTTCCAACTCAACACAGCCCCGTTTGCAAGGCTGGCAGGCCGTGGCGTTACTACCTGGACCGACTGCTTTTATGCTGCTTGTGGCGCTTGTCATTGCGCCAGCTCTGCCTCGGTCAGGGGTGGCAGGCCGAATTTTTCGCGGGTGTCGTGGCAGCCATAGCTGGCAAAGGGAAATTCACGGCAAGGGCGCGGGCGCTGCTCGTAGATGGTGCAGCCGATGCAGTTTGCGCCCAGTTCAGGCAGGCTGCCTAGTGCCACGCAGCGCACCGGGTGGCGCTCGGTGCCATTCATGCGGGCGCGGTTGCCGTTGACTTCATGCGCCAGCTGGTCGGGTACGCTGCCGCCCATGGATTGCAGCTCGTAGATGGAAAATTCCACGCGGTAGTTTTGGCAGCAAACGCCGCAGGTGAGGCAGGGGTGCAGGTTGGGGGTGGACATAAAGGTGCGCACGAGGAAAAACAAGGGTTCGATAGGCGAAAGGCTTTCAGGCTCCAACCGGCCTGCCGGGGCGCAAATACGCCAGGCACAGCCGGGCTTGCGGGCAGTGCCGCAAGCAGTGGTTAAAGAGGGGGAGCTAGGTATGCCCCAGCAGATAGCGGGGCGTTTTAAGAAGGTGGCTACAGGCGGCCTGCTCGGCCTGGGGCGAAGCCTTGTGTTTCAAGCGGCCAGCGCTTGGCTGCCTTGCAGACACCATAAAAAGAGATGAGAGATTGCCGACGCGCTTACGCCAACTGCCCCAGCAGCAGGTATTCCATCAACGCCTTCTGTACGTGCATACGGTTTTCCGCCTCGTCCCAGACGACGGATTGAGCGCCGTCAATCACCTCGGCAGTGACTTCCTCGCCACGGTGGGCGGGCAGGCAGTGCATGAACAGGGCATCGGGCTGGGCGGCGGCCATCATGTCGGCATCGACGCACCAGTTGGCAAAGGCTTTGCGGCGCTCTTCGTTTTCGGCCTCGTAGCCCATGCTGGTCCAGACATCGGTGGTGACCAGGTGGGCACCTTGGCAAGCCTCTAGCGGGTCGTTAAACACGCGGTAGCAGCCGGGGCGGGGGCTGCGGCCTGAGAAGGCGAGTTGTTCATCCACCTCGTAGCCGCTGGGGGTGCTGATGTGGACGGTAAAGCCCAGCAAATCCGCCGCTTGCAGCCAGGTGTTGGCCATGTTGTTGCCATCGCCCACCCAGGTGACGACCTTGCCTGCAATGGAGCCACGGTGCTCGATGAAGGTAAAGATGTCAGCCAGGATTTGGCAGGGGTGGAACTCATTGGTCAGGCCGTTGATGATGGGCACGCGGGAATGCGCGGCAAAGCGCTCGATTT
>CAZMMM010000126.1:0-6094 GCA_964567385.1 uncultured Comamonas sp. | reverse complement strand
GGCGGGCGGCGCGATTGGCTTGGTGCAAAACGGCGACCGGATTCGCATCGACATCCCCAACCGCAGTATTAACGTGCTGGTCAGTGATGAAGAGCTAGCCCGCCGCCGCGCCGAGCAGGAGGCCAAAGGCTGGAAACCCGCCCAGCTACGCCCGCGCAAAGTATCGGCAGCGCTCAAAGCCTATGCCAAGCTGGTCACCAGCGCTGACAAGGGCGCGGTGCGCGATGTGAGCTTGCTGGACTAAACACGTTTTTACCGGGGGCTGTGTCTTTGGCATGGCCCTGTTTTAATGTTGTTTGTTAGCAGTCTGCGCAGGTGCCCTTGCCGGTGCTAGCAACGGCTGGCATTGTTAGGCTGGGCATGGTGGGGGTATGCAGCAAGTCCGCCAGAGTAAAGCGATCCAAATGCGCCATAAATGCCTGTAGTGCACCGTCTAAAATGCCTGCCAGTTGACAGTTGCCAGTCATGCGACAGCTGGAATGTTCGGCGTTGAAGCATTCGGCCAAGGCAAAGCTGGGCTCCATGCTGCGGATAACCGCACCAATGCCGATGTTTTCTGGTGCATGGGCCAGGCGCATGCCACCACCCTTGCCGCGCACCGTTTGTAGCCAGCCTTGTAAGGCCAGCTGGTGGGTGACTTTCATCAAATGGGTTTGCGAGACATGCTGGGCCTGGGCCACCTCAGCAATGGTGCAGAGGCGGTCAGGGTATCGGGCCACATGCATGAGCAGGCGCAGGGCGTAGTCGGTCAGGGCAGTTAAACGCATAGATAAATTTCAGCACAAGGGCAAAAACCGGAATGGGTTGCCAGTGGACTACATTTTATAAAAAAATAGATTGTTTGGTTTGACAAGAGGCCATAGTAATGACACAAGGGAAGAAAACGATGAAAAAAACCACAAACCCAAAAGGGTTGCGCAGCTTTACTTGGCCAGTGGTGGGTACGGCCACCGTCTTGATGCTATGCCTGCAGGCTTGCTCAGGCACTGCCACCAAGCAGGTAGATGGGGCTGAACAGCAAAATAAAAGTGATATTTATGGCGTAAGCGTGCAGCGCGATACCCAGGCCAAGGTGCAGAAGGCTTTTTTTGAGCGCTTGCCCGTAGATTGCGATAACCCCATGGCTTGTCCGACCATAGGCTTGCATTGGACGGCAGATAAACCTCGGCAGGTGGTATTACAAGCAGGCTTTGTGCGCGGCCAGCATGCGCAGATAGAGATGGTGGAGTTCCTGGCCCGCCCTTATGGGCCGGTGCGGGTGCGCAGCCTGGCGCCAGAGCAAGCGAGCAGCAATGTGCAAGGCGAGGTTGCCTTGCAAATGCCCATGGCCAGCCTGGAGCGGATTGTGGTGTCGCGTGGCGTGTTGCTGCGAGTTACCACGGTAGATGGCCGTGTGTATGAAGAAAGCCTGGTCAGTGGTGAGCATGCCAGCCCGGCCTTTAATGGTCTGCGCCGCTGGTTGCAGCAAATTTATGAAGGCAGCGAAAAAGAGCAAGCCTTGGGCTTGAACAGCTTGTTTGCCAAGCCCAGCCTGGACTGAGCCGTGCCGTCTGCACTCTACCCCCTGCTTTGAATGAACCCATGATAGATTTACGCGCCCTGTCTTTGAGTTACCCCGGTCCAAAAGGGCCGATACAGGCTTTGCATGATGTGCAGCTGCATATACCAGCGGGAGAGGTGTTTGGCATTATTGGCCGCAGTGGGGCGGGCAAAAGCTCTTTGGTGCGCTGCATGAATTTGCTCAACCGCCCAACAAAGGGTGAGGTCTGGGTGGATGGGCAAGACCTGATGCAGCTCAACGCCCAGCAGCTACGCCAGGCGCGGCGCAGCATTGGCATGGTGTTTCAGCATTTCAACCTGCTGTCTTCCCGCACGGTATTTGATAACGTGGCGCTACCGCTGGAACTGGCGGGCATGCCCGCAGCGGCCATCACGCAGCGGGTTCAGCCTTTGTTGGAGCTGGTGGGGCTGGCCCATTTGGCGGGGCGCTATCCCGCGCAGATTTCTGGTGGGCAAAAGCAGCGTGTGGGTATTGCCCGCGCTTTGGCCAGTCAGCCCAAGGTGCTGCTCTCTGATGAGGCAACCAGTGCGCTCGACCCGGAAACCACGCGCTCCATTCTGGATTTGCTACGCCAAGTCAATCGCGAACTGGGCGTGACGGTGGTCTTGATTACCCACCAGATGCAAGTCATCAAGCAAATTGCTGATCGCGTGGCGGTTATGGAGTCTGGCCGCGTAGTAGAGCTAGGGGCTACCCTGCAAGTCTTTACCCAACCACAGCAGGCAATTACACGCAGTCTGCTGGATGAGGTCTTGCCTCTGGAGCTACCTGCAGCGGTATTGCAGTGCGCTACCCAATACCAGACCCAGCTATTGCAGACGGCAGATGGGCGGCAAGGCCGTTTGCTGCGCCTGTCGTATGTGGCAGAGCAAGCCCAGGCCGCACTGCTGACCAATCTGGTGCGTGAGTACGGGCTGGAGGTAACGCTGCTGCACGGGCAAATGGATGACATTCAAGGCCAGGCTTTTGGCCTGTTGGCGCTGTGGGTGGCTGGTAGGCCCGAGCAATTGGCGGCTGGCCAGCGCTATCTATCTGAGCTAGGGGTTCAGGTGCAGGATTTGTCACCCAAGGAGGTGAAGCATGTTTGACAATTTCTCCCCCATGATGTGGGGTTTGATGGGCGAGGCGCTGTGGGAGACGGTGCTGATGGTGGGGGTCTCAGGCCTGCTCGGCTCCTTGCTGGGCATACCGCTGGGGGTGTTTTTGCGCCTGACGGACAAGGGCGGGATTTTGGAGCACCAGCCTTTGAATATGGTGGTGGGCTGGCTGGTGAATGCCGTGCGCTCTACGCCTTTTATTATTTTGTTGGTGGCCATCATTCCCTTTACCCGCTGGGTTACGGGTTCTTCGATTGGCACCTGGGCGGCGGTGGTACCGCTGACTTTGGCGGTTGCCCCTTTTATTGCCCGCTTGGTAGAAACTGCTTTGCGTGAGGTAGATGGTGGCTTGGTAGAGGCCGCCCAATCCATGGGCGCGAGCACTGCACAAATCGTCTTTAAAGTCCTGCTGCCAGAGGCCATGCCCGGCATTGTGGCGGCTATCACCATCAGCTTGGTGAGTTTGACGGGCTACTCTGCCATGGCCGGTGCAGTGGGCGGTGGTGGCCTGGGGGACTTGGGTATTCGCTATGGTTATCAACGCTTTTTGCCAGATGTAATGCTGGTGGTCGTGCTGGTGCTGATTGTGTTTGTCCAGGCTTTACAAAGCTTTGGTGACTGGCTGGTACGCCGCATCAGCCGCCGCTGAACACCTTGTCCCAAGGAGGCAAAAAATGTTGTTTGACCCACAGCAAGCTGGCATTTATCGCCCCAACTGGCCAGCAGTGCCTGGGGTCTATGCCTTGGGCAGTTTGCGTAGTGGTGGTTGCAGCCAGCCACCTTGGGATAGTTTTAACCTAGGTGCCCATGTGGGCGATAAACCAGAGTCTGTCACTTTCAACCGTGCGCTGTGGGCGGCAGCCATCGCCCAGGAATCTGGCCAGACTGAAAAAAGCGCTCACCCCCTCTTTTTGAACCAAGTGCATGGTCGGCAGGTAGCCGAGCTGCGTAGTGAAGACCTACAGCTAGGCATCTGGAATCCCAGCCGCGACCCCGCTGATGCCTGCGTCACCGATGAGGCTGACTGGGCCTGCACCATCATGGTGGCCGACTGCTTGCCCGTGCTTTTTGCGCATCGCTCCACTGGGGTAGTGGGGGCCGCCCATGCAGGCTGGCGTGGCCTGGCTGGCGAAGGTCGGGGAGGCGTACTGGAAAGCGTTTGGCTGCACCTATGTGCTTTGGTGCAGCAGCAAGAGCGGCATCTTTCGGAGCAGGCGATTGCTGCCGACACCCAGGTATGGCTAGGCCCTTGCATAGGCCCGCAAGCTTTTGAGGTGGGTGATGAGGTGTACCAAGCCTTTGTCCAGCAGCAGACGCAGGCTCAAGAATGCTTCACCCCCGCAGGGCAAAAGGGCAAATGGCTGGCTGATTTGGCCGCTTTGGCACGCCAGCGCTTGACCGCTCTGGGCATTACCGCAATTTACGGCAACGACAGCAGCCCCCCGTGGTGTACCGTAGGCAACCCATCACGGTTTTTCTCCCATAGGCGCGATGCGGGAGGGGGGCACCATACTGGGCGCATGGCGCTCTCCATCTGGCGTATCTGATGCAGCTGATGCGTCAGGCTGGGTAGGCTCCTCCATCTTCTCTAGCTGGGCTGCTTGCCAGGCTGCTAACTCTTGTTCACGCTGGCGCTTCAGGCGGCGCTTGCGCTCTGGTGTGCCCAGGATATACATCAGCAAAGCACAGGGCAGTAAGCCGTAGAGGATGAAGGTAATCACTGCGCCCAAGACCGAGCCCACGGGGTTGCTGGCCTCAGCCAAGGCCATCATCAGGGCTACATAAAGCCAAGCTATCGCAATCAGATACATAGTATTTCGTAAAGAGTTTGTTTTGACTTTGCCCAAGGCGGACAGTGGTAAAGTGTAGGCGAAGGCTTATTTCTACACAGATTGCGATAAGGATGAGGTATTTATGAGTTCACAGCTTGATTGGAACAGCGGCGCACAGCAAATGCAGGAATTTTTTACCGAGCACTGGGCCAAGGCCTTACAGTCTTTTCAGCAATTGGGCGCGGCCAATCCAGCAGGTGGTGCGGCTGCGGTGACTGCAGTGCAGCTGGATGCAGGCAAAATTCAAGCTTTGCAGCAGCGCTATTTGGAAGATGCCAGCAAGCTGTGGAGTAGCGGGCTTGCAAAACCCCCAGTTTTACCCAAAGACCGCCGATTCTCAGGCGAAAGCTGGAGCAAAAACCCTTGGGCGGCTTTTACGGCTGCCACCTATTTACTCAACTCCCAAGCCTTAACAGGCATGGCCGAGGCGGTTCAGGCGGATGAAAAAACCCGCGAGCGTATCCGCTTTGCTGTTGACCAGTGGGTAGCGGCAATGGCGCCTAGCAACTTCTTGGCGCTCAACCCCGATGCACAGCAAAAAGCCCTTGAAACCAAGGGTGAAAGCTTGACCAAGGGTATGCAAAACATGCTGGAAGATATGCGTAAAGGCTATATCTCCATGACTGATGAAAGCGTATTTGAAGTGGGGCAAAACGTAGCCACCACAGAGGGCGCTGTAGTCTATGAAAACGATATTTTCCAGCTGATTGAATACAAACCCCTGACCGCTAAAGTGCATGAGCGCCCATTCTTGGTAGTGCCGCCTTGCATTAATAAGTTTTATATCCTGGATTTGCAGCCCGATAACTCCTTGGTGCGCTATGCCGTCAGCCAGGGGCATCGCACTTTTGTGGTGAGCTGGCGCAATGCAGATGCCTCTTGCGCCAACCTGACGTGGGATGACTATATCGAGCATGCAGTGATTGAAGCCATCCACTGTGTGCAGGATATTGGCGGTGCAGAGCAAATTAACGCCCTGGGTTTTTGCGTAGGCGGCACCATGCTATCAACCGCTTTAGCCGTATTGGCTGCACGCGGTGAAAAGCCAGTGGCTAGTGCTACTTTGCTGACCACGATGATTGATTTTGCTGATACCGGTATTTTGGATGTATTTATTGATGAAGCCTTTGTCAGCACGAAGGAGCTGACCATTGGCCGCGGTGGCCTGCTTAAAGGCCAGGAACTGGCCGCTACCTTTAGCTTCCTGCGTCCCAATGACTTGGTGTGGAACTATGTGGTAGGCAACTACCTGAAAGGCGAAACGCCACCGGCTTTTGACCTGCTCTATTGGAATAGCGATGCGACTAACCTACCAGGCCCTTGGTACGCTTGGTATCTGCGCAATACCTATCTGGAAAACAGTTTGATAGAACCTGGCAAGCTGACGGTGTGTGGTGAGGCGGTAGATATGGGTGCTGTCGATACCCCGGCATATATCTACGGCTCGCGCGAAGACCATATCGTGCCGATTAATGCAGCTTATGCCTCGGTGCACTATCTGGCTGGCGATAAACGCTTTGTCATGGGCGCGTCTGGCCATATTGCAGGTGTGATTAACCCACCCACCAAAAACAAACGCAGCCACTGGATTCGTGAAGATCAGG
>CAZMMM010000125.1:0-6120 GCA_964567385.1 uncultured Comamonas sp. | reverse complement strand
CCTTCGCCATGCTGCCCTTTATGGGCTACAACATGAGCGATTACTTCCAGCACTGGCTGGATTTGGGCGCAAAGCTGCAAGCCCAAAGTGCCAAGCTGCCCGCTATTTACTGCGTTAACTGGTTCCGCAAAAACACCGAAGGGCAATTTGTCTGGCCAGGCTATGGCGACAATATGCGCGTCTTGAAGTGGATGATTGACCGTCTGGAAAACCAGGCCAGCGGCACAGAAACCATGTTCGGCATCGCACCGCAATACGGCGAAATCAACTGGCAGGGGCTGGACTTTAGCGCCGCACAGTTCGATAGCGTCACCAGCATTGACCGCGCCGCCTGGCAAGAAGAATTCCAATCGCACAGTACGCACTTTGACCAACTGGGCGAGCGCCTGCCAGCAGCGCTGCAACAAGTGCGCCAGGCGCTGGAGCAGCGCCTGGCAAAGGCTTAGAGGCTCAACGCTTTAGAACGCACTTCTTAACGCAAATCCGGCGCAGGGCGGGTATCCACCCCCTGCGCCTGGGCGGCATCATGCTGCACTTGCAGGGCGCGGATATAGGCGGGGCGTTGCTGCAAACGTGCCCAGTAGGCTTGTACCGCTGCGGGGTAATGCTCTGCCAGCCCCAGATGTTCGCCCAGCAGCAGGGCATAGCCCACGGCAATATCCGCAGCGGTAAAGCGCCCAGCGCATAGGTAGTCTTGCGTTTGTACCTGGGCATCGACGGCTCGCAAACGCGCTAGAAACCAGCGGGTGTAATCCTCTGCCACCTGGGGCAACTTGCGCTCGGGTGCTTCAAAGTGGCGGTAGCGCAGAATCAGGGTTTGCGGAAAGGTCAACGTGGCATCACTCATGTGCAGCCAGTTCAGGTAAGCGCCAAAGTCCGCCTCACCCACCGCCACTTGCAGGCTAGGGTTGCCGCTGCGGCGCACCAAGTAATCGCACATGGCGGCAGACTCGGTCATGCGGGTATCGCCATCTACCAAGAGCGGAACCGTGCCCAGGGGATTGCTTTGCAAAAACTGCGGTGCCAGCGCCCGTGGGGGAAAGGGCAGCATCTGCAACTCATAGGGCTGGCCCAGCTCTTCCAGCGTCCACAAAGGACGGAAAGAGCGGGCGCTGACGCAGTGGTAGAGGGTAATCACGGCAGTACTCCATATTCGCTAGACAAAATAGAAAAGAGAGCATTCATTCTGGCGCAAAAAAAGAGCAAGCCATTTGCCTGACTTGCTCTGTGCTCGACACACCAGGCGGGACACACAGCCCGCCTGGCTTTTTTATTTATCAATATTGGCAGGCTTGGCCGTAGCAAGAGCGGTCGATATGCACCTGCGCCTGTGCGCGGCGGGCGCGAATCCAGGCTTGCAGCATGTTTTCAAAAGTATTCATGGCGCGGGCAGTCAACGTGCTCAGGCGCTGCTCGCTGCGGATGGTCTGGGGCTGGTTGCCAGTGCAGATAGTGGAAGCAGTGGCAGTAGCCGAAGCGGTGGTATTCAAATGTTCAACGGGGTAGTTCATAACGGTATTTCTCCCAATTCTTTAACAACAAGCCACCCGCTGTTGTGTTTGATAAAGGCGGGGGGCAATAGCTTTTTTGCACGCTGCGGGCTTTTGCAGCCAGTGATGGCGCAATGCGTTTGTGCCGCAACAGCAGTGCATGGGGCATACTCTAAGGGTTTTCCCTTGGTTTTGCTTGATTAGGGGTATTCTCTAGTTGTGTTTTTTTAAATTTCTATTTTTTAGCAAACACAGAAACAAAAAAACCCCGGCACAAAGGCCGGGGCAAAGGGTTGGATGGTCAGAGCCTGCCTAGCGCAGTGCTTCGTATCTTGGGTAGCAAAACAGGTGAGGACTTATCAGTCCTCATCACCGGCAGAGCTGCCCAGGTAGGTGGCGTGTACACGCGGGTCGGTGGCCAGCTCGCTGGACAGGCCGCTGAGTGCCACCTCACCCGCCTCCAGCACATAGCCGTGGGTGGAGCTTTGCAGGGCGGCCAGGGCGTTTTGCTCGACCAGCAGGACGGATACCCCCTCCTCGCGCAATTGGCGCACGATGGCCAGAATCTCCACCACGATGAGCGGCGCTAAACCCAGGCTAGGCTCGTCCAGCATCAACAGGCGCGGCTGGGACATCAGGGCGCGGCCAATGGTGAGCATTTGGCGCTCGCCGCCCGATAGGGTATCGGCACGCTGGTTGGCACGTTCAGCCAAGCGGGGGAATTTGGCATACACCACTTCCAGGCGCTGCTGCAAGGCCTTGCCCGACAGGCGCTTGGGGTAAGCGCCCAGTTGCAGGTTGTCCAGCACCGTCATTTCGCCAAACAGCTCGCGGCTTTCCGGGGCCAGGCACATGCCGCGCTCCACCCGGTCTTCCACGGACAGGCGGGCAATGTCCTGCCCCTCAAACAGCACCTGGCCACGGTAGGGCAGCAAGCCCATCACCGCAGACAGCAAGGTGGTCTTGCCCGCCCCGTTGGGGCCAATCACAGAGATGGTTTCGCCCTTGTTCAAATGCAGGCTGACACCGCGCACCGCATCCACCTGGCCATAGGCCACATGGATGTCTTTCAACTCCAGCAGGCTGCTCATGCGGCTTCTCCCAGGTAGGCTTGGCGCACTTTGGGGTCGGTGCGCACTACGTCGGGTGTGCCCTCGCACAGCTTGGTGCCAAAGTTCATGACCACCAGGCGGTCAACCAGCTTCATGACGAAGTCCATATCGTGTTCCACAATCAAAATGCTCACTCCTTCGGCACGCAGGCGGTTGAGCAGCTCGCCCAGAGCGATTTTTTCCTGGCGGCGCAAGCCAGCAGCAGGCTCATCCAGAATCAGCAGCACGGGGTCACAGGCCAGAGCGCGGGCAATTTCCAAAATACGCTGTGTGCCCAGGGGCAGATTGCCCGCCAGCTCATGCTCGCGCCCAGCCAGGCCGATGCGCTCTAGCTGGTGCATGGCTTCGGCAAAAATCTGCTTTTCCTCGGCAGCATCCAGCGCCAAGCCACCGCGCCACAGACCGTGGCGGCTGCGCATATGTGCGCCCAGGGCGACGTTTTCCAGCAAGCTCATCTGCGGACGCAGCTTGACGTGCTGAAAGGTACGCGCCATGCCCAGCTTGGCAATGGTTTGCTGGTTCAGCGCCGTCACATCCTTGCCCATGAAATGCACCTGGCCGCTGGTCAGCCCAGCCACGCCAGTCAGCAGGTTGAACATGGTGGACTTGCCCGCCCCGTTGGGGCCAATCAAGCCAATGATTTCGCCTGCCTGCATCTCAAAGCTCACCTGGTTGACGGCAATCAGCCCACCAAAGCGCTTTTCAGCAGCCTCCACCCGCAGGATGGGGCTGCCACGTTCAGGCAGGCTACGGCGCGGCAGGGGAGCAACGCCGCTGATGTCCAGGCGCTGGGCAATCGACTGCTGGCGCTTGCGCGGCAGCCTTTGCCAGCGGGCCAGATAGCCATTCACCCCGGCGCGAGCGTGGTGCAGCAAAAGCAGGAACAGCACAGCAAACACAATGGACTGGATTTGCGCCCCGCGCTGGGTTATCAGCGGCAGGATGTCTTGCAAAGCACTTTGCAGCGCACGCACCAGGCCAGAGCCAGTGACCGCGCCCAGCATTTGCCCCAGGCCGCCGGAAACCAGCATCAGCATGTAATCAATACTGGCGTGCAGAGAAAACGGCGCAGGGCTGATGAAGCGGTAGCTATGCACATACAGCCACCCGGCCAAGCCAGCCAGGAATGCCGACAGCACCAGCAGCATCAAGCGCACCTGGAATGCCTGCGCCCCCACACTGGCCAGCAAAATGCCACCCCCGCGCAGGGCGCGAATCACCCGCCCCATGCGGGAGTTGAGCAGGCTGCTGCAAAACAGCAAGGCGGCGGCCAGGCACAGCCAAATCAGCCCAAACATGGAGGCCGGGGTATTCAAGCGCCAGCTACCCAAGGTAATGGCTGGCACATCAGAAATACCCGAATGCCCACCCAAAGCCTGGATGTTGCCAAACAGCAAAGAGATGGACAGTCCCCAGGCAATGGTGCTCAGTGGCAGGTAATGGCCACCCAGGCGCAAAGTCAGCAGGCCAATCAGCCAGGCGCTGGTGCAGGTCAGCGCCAAGGCCAGCAGCAAGCCCAGCCAGGGCGATGCCGCATAGCTGGTGGACAACCAAGCGCTGGCATAAGCGCCAATGCCCACAAACGCGGCCTGACCAAAGGAGGTCACGCCGCCAATCCCCGTCAGTAGCACCAGCCCCAGCACCACTAGGGCGGCAATGCCGATGTCATTGAGCAAAGAAATCCAGAACGGCCCAGCCCACAGCGGCACAACCACCATCAGCACGGCAAAGACTCCCAGCAGGGCAAAGGTCATGGGGTCGAGGCGCTTCATGATTCAATCTCCTCGGGGTCTTCTTCAGAATGGGTGGACAGGGTCGAGCGCACCAGCAGTACCGGAATCAACAAAACAAAAACAATCACATCCTTGAACGTGCCGTTCCAGAAAGAGGCAAAGCTCTCCACAATGCCCACGGCCAAAGCGCCCACCGCCGTCAAGGGGTAGCTCACCAGCCCGCCGATGATGGCCGCCACAAAAGCTTTCAGCCCAATCAGCAAGCCCGAGTCGTAATACAGCGTGGTGACAGGCGCAATCAAAATGCCCACCAGCCCCGCCAGCAAAGAGGTGCTGCCATACGCCCACAGCGCTGTACGCGCCGGGCGAATGCCCACCAGACGAGCGCCCACCTGATTGACCGCCGTGGCACGCAATGCCTTGCCTGTCAAAGTGCGCTCAAAAGCCAGGTAGAACAGCACGCTGGCAGCCAGGGCAGCGCCCAGAATCAACAGCGTTTGGCCGCTAATGCTCAAACCCAGCACATCGATGCCGCCCCTCATCTGGGCGGAGGTGCGGATACCCTCGGGGCCAAAGAACAGCAGCCCCAGACCGGAAAGCAGAAAGTGCAGCACCAAAGAGGCAATCAACAACACCAGCCCCGACGCATTGGCAATGGGCTGCAAGGCCACACGCGCCACCAGCGGGCCAATGGGAACCACCAGCAGCAAAGTGGCCAGCACCTGGAGCAAGGGGTGTGCGCCTGCCTGGGCGACAGCCACGGCCAGGCCACACAGAATGGCCGGGGCAGCGCCCCAAAACAGCAACGCCTTGGGCAGACCGGCCCAGTTTTTCTGGCGCAAGTGCTGCCATACCTCAGACCAGCAGGCCAAGGCCGCCAAGGTGGCCACCAGCCAAACCGTGGCGGGCAAGGCCGTGCCCGCCTGGAAAGCTGCCAAAGTCATGGCGCTAAAAACAGCAATATCCCCAAAGGGCACAAAAATCACTCTGGTGACTGAGTAAATCAATACCAGCCCCAGCCCGGCCATCAGGTAGATGGCTCCGTTGGTGAGGCCATCCAGGGTAAGGATGGCCAAAATATCCCAGCTCATAATTTCTCTCTGCGTTTTTCAAACGGCACTGTGAAAGCGGCCTGGCCTGTGCGCAGGCCGCTTTCAAGTAGCTGGGTTCAGGGCTGCAAGACCCACTGGTCTTTTTCTAGCTTGACTATGACGACCGAGCGCTCATCAGAGCCATAGGGGTTGCCCAGGGCGTAGTTCAAAACGCCGTGGTTTACCGCCAGCTCCTTGGTGGAGAAAATCGCATCGCGCAAAGCTGTGCGATAGGCAGGGGTGCCCGGCTCCACATCTGCCGCTACGCGAGAGGCGGCATTGGCCACCACACTCCAAGCATCGTAGGCATAGGCCGAGAACACCTCTTCAGGCAAGGCGTTGTGTACCGACTGGTAGGCTTTGCGGAAGTCTTGCGCTGGCTGCTTGCTGGGGTGGCTATCGGGTAGCTGGTCGGCCACCAAAATAGGGCCAGTGGGGGCGAGCAAGCCCTCAGCAGTGCCATTGGTCAGCTTGACAAATTCCTTGTTCAAAATGGCATGTGTGCCATACAGCTTGCCTTTGTAGTTGCGGCCATCCAGAGCCAGATAAGGCAAAGCACCGGGCGAGCCTGCTGTGCCGCCAATCACCGCATCAGGCTTTTTGGCGGAAATTTTCAGGGCTTGTCCGGCCACAGAAATATCGCTGCGGGCATAGCGCTCGTTGGTCACCACACTCATACCCTTGCCTTCAATGG
>CAZMMM010000124.1:3038-6139 GCA_964567385.1 uncultured Comamonas sp. | reverse complement strand
CACCTCGGCTGGTTTACCTTGCGGTACGCCCGCCGAACTCGTCTCTGTTGCTCTAATCCTCACCTCACGGTGGGCAGCCGTTAGCTGCTACGCTGCCCTATGCAGTCCGGACGTTCCTCCAGTGCGGCCTTTCGGCACTAGCACCGGCGGCGGTCTGGAGGGCTTCACAAGCGGGCGATTATCAGCGCAAAAGCAGGGGCTGCCGGGCAAAGCCGGGGTTATGGAATATGCATAGCGGCATATGCATATCAGCCCCAGGCTGAACAACTGCGCGACAATTTGCCGTTAGCCCATAAGTTTTCAGCCAGGATTGAAAGGATTCCCTCATGAAATTTGACAACATTTTGCACACCATCGGCAACACCCCTGTGCTGCGTATGCAGCGCCTATTTGCCCCTAGCAACCAAGAAGTGTGGATTAAATCGGAGCGCAGCAACCCCGGTGGCTCACTCAAAGACCGCATTGCGCTGGCCATGGTTGAGGCAGCAGAAAAATCCGGCCTCTTGCAGCCCGGCGGCACGATTATTGAACCCACCAGCGGCAACACCGGCGTGGGGCTGGCGCTGGTGGCTGCCGTCAAAGGCTACAAGCTGGTGCTGGTGATGCCCGAGAGCATGAGCATCGAGCGCCGCCGCCTGATGCTGGCCTATGGCGCAAGTTTTGACCTGACCCCCAAAGAGCAAGGCATGAACGGCGCAATTGCCCGCGCCAAAGCCTTGGTAGAGCAAACCCCCGGTGCCTGGATGCCCCAGCAGTTTGACAACCCCGTCAACGCCGACATCCACGCCCAAACCACCGCGCAGGAAGTGCTGGCCGACTTCCCCGAAGGGCTTGATGTGCTGATTACTGGCGTAGGTACAGGCGGGCATTTAAGCGGCGTGGCACGGGTGCTCAAGCAGCATTACCCGCAGCTACAAGTGTTTGCGGTAGAGCCAGCAGAGTCGCCCGTCATCAGCGGTGGCAAACCTGCGCCCCACCCCATTCAAGGCATTGGCGCGGGCTTTATCCCCGGCAACCTGGATACCAGCCTGCTGACGGGCGTAATTACCGTACAAGGCGAAGAGGCCCGCGAATACGCCCGCCGCGCTGCGCGTGAAGAGGGGCTGCTGGTGGGCATCTCCTCTGGCGCAACCCTGGCTGCGATTGCGCAAAAACTGCCAGAGCTGCCCGCCAACAGCCGCGTGCTGGGCTTTGCCTACGACACGGGCGAGCGCTATCTGTCGGTAGAAGGCTTTTTGCCGACCGCCTGAGCGCTGCTTGCGCTACAAAGGGAGGGGTATTGCATGCCATGCCCCTACCGTGGTCATTTGCGTTCGTAAAGCTTGTGCGCTGAAGTGCAGCCACTTTGGCTAGCTGGGCAGCCGCTGCACCCGCCGCATCCCCCCTTGGGCGCAGCCAAAAAATCCAGCGCCGGGTGCAATTGCGCCACACGCCCCCGCCAGCGCACAGGCAGCAAACGCCACAGCGCCGCCAAGGCTGCGGCAATCACCAGCGCTGTTACCACAATTTCTTGCCACATAGCTACTCCTTGCTTTTTTAGCCCGCGCCCAGCGCCAAGGCGACGCGGTAAGTCACAAAGCTGGCGGCATAGGCCAGCACAAACAAATAGACCGTCATGATGATGGGCCAACGCCAGCCATTGGTTTCCCGCCGCGCAGCGGCAATGGTGGAGACGCACTGCGGCGCAAAAATAAACCACACCAGCAGCGATAGCGCCGTAGCCAGCGACCACTGGGCTGACAGCAGCGGCGCGAGCTGGTCAGCCGTCTCGTCCGCCGAGGCGGCAATGGCATACACCGTGCCCAAAGCGCTGACAACCACCTCGCGGGCGGCCATGCCCGGCACTAGGGCAACGCTGATTTGCCAGTTAAAGCCAATGGGGGCGAACAGCATTGCCAAGACTGCACCCATGCGCCCGGCCAAGCTGTATTCAATGGCGGCCCCAGTAGCATCCGCCGGGGGTTCGGGGTAAGACGATAGAAACCATAGCAAGATGGTGACCACCAAAATCACGCCCCCTACGCGGCGCAGAAAGATACCCGCCCGTTCCCACAGCCCCAGCAACAAATTGCGTGGACTGGGCCAGCGGTAAGCGGGCAGCTCCATCAGCAGCGGGGCTACGCCAGCGCTGCGCCGCGCCAAGCTGGCAATGGCCGCCACCAGCATGGCGCTCAGAATGCCGCCTAGGTACAGCCCAAACAGCACCAGCCCTTGCAGGTTGAACACCCCGGCCACGGTTTGCTCAGGGATGAAGGCGGCAATCAGCAGCGCATACACCGGCAGGCGGGCCGAGCAAGTCATCAGCGGCGCAATCATGATGGTGACTAGCCGATCGCGCCAATCTGGAATCGAGCGCGTGGCCATAATCCCGGGCACGGTGCAGGCAAAGCTGGACAGCAGCGGGATAAAAGAGCGCCCAGACAGCCCTACCGTGCCCATGATTCGGTCCAGCAAAAAGGCGGCGCGTGGCAGGTAGCCCGACTCTTCCAGCGCCAGAATGAACAGGAACAGAATCAGAATTTGCGGCAAAAACACCACCACGCCGCCCACCCCGGCAATCAGCCCCTCGGTCAGTAGCCCGCGCAGCGGCCCCTCGGCCATGTGTGCATTGATGGCATCTGCGGTGGCAGCGGTGGCATCTTCAATCCAGCCCATGGGCGCTTCGGCCCAACTGAATACGGCCTGGAACATCAAGAACAGCGTCACCACCAACAGCAGCGTGCCCCAAAGCGGGTGCAGTACCACAGCATCTATTTGGTCATCGCGCTGCAAGCGTACCGGCGGTTCTTGCACGGCCAGGTCGATGATGCGGCGCACCTCTTGGTGTACCTGCTGCACCCGTTGGATGGAGTCATGTACCTCCAGCGCATTGAGTGCGGGTTGCGGGCTGGCTGACGCTGGCGTTTGGGTTTCGGCTTGAATTTGGGCTTGAATTTGGGCTTGAGCGTACTGCCCAGTGGTGGCTAGGGGCAGTTGCACCGTGTCCAGCCATTGCAGCAGCTCTTGCGCACCGTCGGTACGCACGCCCACGGTGGCGACCACAGGTATACCCAACTCACGCGCAAGCACCGCACGGTCAATGTGCAGGCCTTGTTGCTGGG